>JASHRY010000324.1 GCA_030037105.1 Xanthobacteraceae bacterium | reverse complement strand
TTCGAACGTCGTGGAGCGAACCATCCGACCAATCGCCTTGAATCGAAAAAATGCGTTGTTCGCCGGCTCCGATGACGGCGGCGAGCATTGGGCGGTCATCGCCTCGTTGATTGAAACCTGCAAACTCAACAGCGTTGATCCTTACGCCTATCTCGCTGACGTGATCAGCAAGATCGTTAACGGTCACCCCAACAGCCCATCAACGAACTCCTGCCCTGGGCTTATCACGCCGCCATGCCGCTCAAAGACGTGGCTTGAAAACAGCGCTTACGGTGATTGAGGGCCAACCGCAACATCTTCGCCAGCGCCTGTTGCTGCGCGGCGAGCTTAGCGGTTTGGTGATTGAGGGCCAACCGCAACCACGTACTCCAGTCCGCTTGTCATCACGCCGGTTCGAGATGCGGAATTTGCGGCCGCGCGCCGCGTGCGCGACCGCTGATCGGCGGCTTGGGCAGGCGCGCCGTGCCCTTTTCCATAACGAAAGTGTGCGCGAGCGAGTACCAAGGCGACGTCACGTCGGCGGTTCCCGCGCGCGGCTCGTCGTGGCGCAGGTAATTGCCGATGAGGTGGCGGGTGACGCCGAACTGCACGTCGCTGTCGATGTATTTGTCGTCGGGCACGTAAAGCTGCGAGATCAACGTCTTGAAGCCGGTCTTGTAGGCAAGGAAATGCAGGTGCGCCGGGCGCATATTGTGCCGGCGCTGCGCGCGCAGGAGATCGCCCACCGGACCGTCGATCGGGATCGGATAGCCGGCCGGCTTGACGCTGCGGAAGCTGATGCGGCCGTTCGTGTCGGTGATGAACTTGCCGCGCAGGTTCATGTCCGACTGCTGCGGGTCCTGGTTTTCGTAAAAGCCCTCGGGCGAGGACTGCCAGACGTCGACCTCGGCGCCGGCGATCGGCTTGCCGGCAACGTCGCGGAAGGAGGCCTCGACGAACAGGGCCGGTCCCGGCGTCGGCGAGCGCACGATCGAGCCGCCGGTCTCGGTGCGCGGCGAATTCAGCCGCCAGAACGGGCCGAGCTGGTTGGCGTCGGTCTCGGTCTGCCCGTGATCGCCGTTGTTGAGGAGACAGATGAGGGCGGAGAAGCCGAGCGTCCCCGACATCAGCACCGCCTCGTTGTGGTTCTCGTTGGTGTGCTTGCCGAGCGCGACGATGTAGCCGACGGCCGCTTGGAACTCCTCTTCGGTCAATTTCACCTCGCGGGCGAAATCGTGCAGGTGGCGGACGAAGGCGGACATGATCGCGCGAAAGCGTGGGTCGGGCGCGCGCTCGAGTTCGCTCAGCACCGCCGTGGTGACGTCCTTCTCGCTGCCGATGATCATCGTCTCGCTCCGCAATCTCCGGTCCGGGCGGAGTCTACGTGATCGCCGTGGGCCGCGCCACGCGGCGCAGGCGCGCCGGCTGCCCGCCTCACATGAGGCCGAGTTCCCGCAACTCCCGCCGCAACTTCTCCGGCATGGACGCCGCGCCGGGCGCCGCCCGGTCGAGATCGCGCGGCGCATCCTTGGCCGCGAAATAGCGCCAACCCTGGAAGGCGCGATAAGGACGCAGCTCGACCAGCACCACCTTGGGGTCGAGCACGATGGCGCAGCGGCCGATCCCGTCATTGTCGCGGAACGGCCGCACGTCGAGGATGCGCTGGCGGCAGGCGATCTCGCCGCGGATCACCCAATAGAGCGAGCCGCCGTCGATGAGCTCGGCCGCGCGCTTGGGCACCATGCGCGTCCTGTGGACGTGCTCCGGCTTCTCGCCGCGCTTCCTTTTCTCCTTGAGCTTTTGCTTGATCCAACTTTCGAGGTCGCGGACCGAGTCACAACCGACGCAAAGCTTGATGAGATGGAGGGCCATGCGGCGAGATTAGCCTTTCTCGACCGGTTCGATCACCATGATCTTTCCGCCTTCCACAACCTGGGCGCCGGCGGCGACCGCGACCGCCACGACAACTCCCGCATAGGGCGCGCGCAGCGTATGCTCCATCTTCATGGCTTCGATCACGGCGACGCGCTCTCCGGCGCCAACGCGATCGCCGGCGCCGACGAAGAGCTCCAGCACCTTGCCGTGCATCGGCGCCTTGACCACGCCGTCACCCGCGCCCGCCTCCGGCGCGGCGACGGATACGTCCTGGAGGCGCACGCGGGTCTGCCGGCCTTGCCGCAGGACGTAAACATCCGGGCCCGCTTCGAACACCCGCGCATCGTCGGCCGGAGCCACGCTGTCGACCGCAACGTTCATGCCCTGCTTGCCGAAGCTCACCGTCGCGCTCGCGCCCTCCCCGTCGATGAGGATCGGAACGGTGATCGAGCGGCTGCCGCCGAGCTGGAAGCCGTCGCGCGCCGCCCACGGCGAATCCGAATCCGCGGCAAAGCCGCTGCCATGCGGCGCCGCGTCGCCGTCCACAGCCGCTTCCTCGTCCGTTTGCGCCGCTGCAAGCAGGCGCGCGACGCCGAGCGCCGCGGCGGCGCGGTCGCAGCCGCGCGGCACCGCGCCGAGCGCGGCGAGATCGCGGTCGATGAAGCCGGTATCGACCCTCCCCTGCCGGAACGCCTCCGAGCGGCAGAGCGCGCCGAGGAAGGCGACATTGCTGCGCACACCGACGATCAGGGTGCGGTCGAGCGCAGCCGCGAGCCGGTCGATCGCCTGTTCGCGCGTACTTCCTGGCGCGATCAGCTTGGCGATCATCGGGTCGTAGAACGGCGTCACCTCGCCGCCGGTTTCGACGCCGCTATCGACGCGGACGTCGCCGGGCAGCTCCAATGCGGCGATCGTGCCGGGCGACGGCAGGAAGCCATTCTCGGGGTCTTCGGCATAAACGCGCGCCTCGACCGCGTGACAGTCGAGCCGGATCTGCGCCTGCATCAGCGGCAGCTTTTCCCCGGCGGCCACCTGGAATTGCCAGGCGACAAGATCGAGGCCGGTGACCGCCTCGGTCACCGGATGTTCGACCTGCAGCCGGGTATTCATTTCGATGAACCAGAAGGCGCCTGCCCGCAGCCCCTTGCTGCCGTCGGCGACGAACTCGACCGTGCCGGCGCCGACATAGCCGACGGCCTTGGCCGCCTCGACCGCGGCGGCGCCCATCTGCGCGCGCAAATCCGCGGTCATGCTGGGCGCCGGCGCTTCTTCGATCACCTTCTGGTGGCGGCGTTGCAGGGAGCAATCGCGCTCGCCGAGATGAATGACCTGGCCGTGCCGGTCGGCGAAGATTTGCATCTCGATGTGGCGCGGCGCCGAGATATATTTTTCGATCAAAATACGGCTTGAACCGAACGCCGTCCCCACCTCGCGGATGGCGCCCGCGAGCGCCTCGTCGAAGTCGGCGTGCTTGTCGACACGGCGCAGCCCGCGGCCGCCGCCGCCCGCCGCCGGCTTGATCAGCACCGGATAGCCGATCTCGTAGGCCTTCTCCTTGAGGAATTTCGCGTCCTGCCGCTCCCCGTGATAGCCGGGCACGATCGGCACGCCGGCTTTTTCCATCAGCGCTTTGGCGCGATCCTTGAGTCCCATGGCGCGGATCGCCGCAGCAGGCGGCCCCACGAACACCAAATCGGCTTGCGCGCAGGCGTCGGCGAAATCCGCGTTCTCGGACAAGAAGCCGTAGCCGGGATGAACGCATTCGGCGCCGGTGTCCTTGGCGACCTCCAGCAGCCGTTCGATCGAGAGATAGCTCTCGCGCGGCTCTGCGGGACCGATGCAGTGGGCCTCGTCGCACAATCGCCGATGCAGCGCGCGCGTGTCCGCGGCCGAATAGACCGCAATCGTACGCATGCCGAGCCGCTTGGCGGTGCGCGCGATGCGGCAAGCGATCTCGCCGCGGTTGGCGATCAGGACGGAACCGAACATAGCGGACGCATACTACCGCCGATGCAAGGATCGGCCAGAGCCGCCCGGCTTGAGCGAGCCGTTCAACTCCGTTCGGCTCATTGCGCGCGCATGGTCATGCCGGCGCCGGCATTGGGCAGAGGCGGAAACGGATTGAGCTGCATCGGCACCGGGCCGCTCACAGGCGCCGTAGTTGTCTGTGGCGGCAGCGGAACGGGCTCCGGCCAAATCGGCTCAGTTGCCGCCAGCGCGCCCGAGGGGGCGGCCCGAGCAGCGGCTGGCGGAGAAGGATTGGTGGCTTGCGTGTGCTGACGTCGCAACGACGAGCGGTTTGCCGCGTGCGGATTGGGATTGGCGGCAGCGGCCGCAGCCACGCCCGGCAGGACCGGTCCCGTTGGCTCGGGGTTCATGATGCTCACTGGCGGGATCGACGCCGCCGAGGGAAAGTCGATGTCCACCACTTTGCGGGGGGCTTGCGCGCTCAACTGGGTCTGTGTCGCATCCGCGACCGCCCCGTCGGCCGACTTCGCCCACAAGGTCCGATAGGATTCGAGATACCGATCGAACTTCCCGTCGATCAGATTGGCACGCACCCGGCCCGTATCGCCTAGGAGCGCGAAGGCAGTGCATTTCTCGCCAGTGCAGCCGTCACGCGTCGCCAACAGGTGGGCGAGGACGCCGAAGCGGTCGGCTTCGAGCGAACGGCGCAGCGGCAGCAGCACGTTGTCGATATCCGCGCCGCCGCGTCCGATATAGGCTTCGACATCCGCAAGCAAAGCAAGCCGCGCTGCGACGTAGGAGGTGGCGCTTGCCACAGCGACGGGAGAGGCGAAGATCGCTGTTTCGCACGCCGCCTCGACAGTCTCGCCGGCCAGATCGTCGAGGCATGCCAGCGGCGAACCCGGAGCGAACGTTCGCGCAACCAACTCCGCCGCGCGCATTTCGAGGGCCCGGCGTTCGGTCGCCTGGTCGGCGACGGCCGCATGATCGAGGAAAGCCCACATTATTGCAGTGCCGAGCGCGGCGCAGACAACGACAAAAATAGGGCGCAGCGCAGCGCCCGTGCTCGTTGGCGGCAAGACGAAAGCCGACACGCAGAATACGGCGAGCAACGCCGCTGCTGCGGCCAGGACCGGCGGCTGCGCCGTCAGGCCCTCGATCTCGGAAACAAAACCGAGCATCAACCCACCCCACTCACGGGACAATACGCCACTCCCGAAAGCGAAGTATGGCGCAGAGGCCTTACAGGCGCCAGCCCTTAAACCTCTTCGACGAGCGGCGCGTTCAGGCCGGCTTTACCTCCAGCCAGTTCCCATCCGCCAAAATTTTGCGATCAGTGATCGAGCTCGAGTTGGCTTTCTTTCGCCACGCGCTCAAACGCTTCACCAGGATTTTTGATCCGGTATTGATAATCGTCGCCGTCGGACGGCAACAGCTTGACGACTTTGTAGGTTCCGCTTGCGCCCGGACGACTGATGGGGCTCGACGTGTACAACACAGTTTGGCCGACCCGAAACTTATGCGCGCGCAAGACCGGACTGTGCACCGCAACCGGGTGAGCAGCGCTCACGGCGCCGATGTTCACGGCATGATTCGGTTCTGGCTCCCCCGAAACTTGTCGCGAACGCGCCTTACTAGCGATTTCATTGCGGCTGGTTCTCGCCGGCCGCGTTTTCACTGAACGTTTGTTCATGGAACCGCACTATAGCATTCAACCCGAACGGCGAGCAAAGAATATAGTATTGCAAAGCGGGATTTGCGACGATCTCCTCAGGCAAATAATTAAGAGAAAAAAGTCTTATACTTCAATGGGATATGTGAATCCGCCGCATTCGAACCTCAATGGTACTCAGTTCCGGCGCCGCCAACGACCTTTTTCATCAGGCTGCCAGTATGTCACCTCGAAGCCGGCGGATTTGGCGTCCGTCCAGCATGCGCGCGCCGCTTCAACCGCGTCGGTATCTTCGCCGTCGAACAACAGGACGACCCGCTGGTAAACGGAAGCATCGGCGGGCATGGCCGCGCGCTCGACAAGAAAGCGCACCACGGCGCCGTTCGGATTGTCGTCATTGAGGGTCAATAGGATCGGCTGCTCGGCGGCGTCGGCCTCGCGCCAGGTCCCGTGCGGAAGGAAGGCGTCGTCGCTCCAGGTCCACAAATGTGCGTCAAGCGCCTCGACGCGCTCTTCCGAGGATGCCTGCACCACCACGCGCCAACCGCGCTCGAGCGACTTCTGCAGGAGCGCCGGCAAGACCTGTTCCGGCGGCTGCCCGTTCAGGTGATAGAAGACGATCTCAGTCATCCGCGACTCGTTCGGATTGCCGATCAGCGCTCGTAATGGTCGGCGACGAGCTGGTCGAGCAGGCGCACGCCCCAACCCGCGCTCCAGCTTTTGTTGATGTCGGTTTGCGGCGAGCCGAGCGCAGTGCCGGCGATATCCAGATGCGCCCACGGCGTTTTGCCGACGAAGCGTTGAAGTAATTGCGCCGCGGTGATCGAGCCGGCCCAGCGCCCGCCGGTGTTCTTCATGTCGGCGAATTTCGAATCGATGATTTTGTCATACTCAGCTCCGAGCGGCATGCGCCATACGCGCTCGCCGGCCGCTTCTCCTGCTTTGGTCAGACGTTCGGCGAGTTTGTCGTCGTTGGAGAACAGGCCGGCATATTCCTGCCCGAGCGCGACCATGATCGCGCCTGTGAGCGTCGCCAGATCGATCATGAATTTCGGTTTGAACCGCTTGTTGACGTAGTGCAACACGTCGGCGAGAACGAGGCGGCCCTCGGCGTCGGTATTGATGATTTCGATCGTCTGTCCCGACATGGTGGTGACGATGTCTCCCGGCCGTTGCGCCTTGCCGTCGGGCATGTTCTCCACCAGTCCGATGACGCCAGTCGCATTGACCTTGGCCTTGCGCGCGGCGAGCGCGTGCATAAGGCCGACGACGCAGGCGGCCCCCGCCATGTCGCCCTTCATGTCCTCCATACCTTGCGCCGGCTTGATCGAGATGCCGCCGCTGTCGAAACACACGCCCTTGCCGATGAACGCAATCGGCGCAACGCCCCGTTTGCCGCCGTTCCAGCGCATGACGACGACCTTCGGCTCATGCGCCGACCCCTGCGCGACACCAAGGAGCGCGCCCATGCCGAGCTTCCTCATCGCCGCAACGTCGAGCACTTCGACGACGGCTCCGAGTCGTCTCAAGCTCGACGCCCGGCGGGCGAATTCCTGCGGATAAAGCACGTTCGCCGGCTCGTTGATGAGGTCGCGCGCCATGACGACGCCGTCGGCGACGGCCGATTTGCGCGCCCAGGCGCGCTCCGCCGCGGCTGGATTGGCACAGGCAAAATTCACCTCGACCTTGTCCGCCCGCTGCTGCTCCTCTGTCTTGCGTTTGGTCTTGTAGCGGTCGAACCTATAGGCGCGCAGTCGAACGCCGAGCGCCAAATCGGCGACTTGATCGCTCTTGAACGCGCCGGCCGCAGATTCGGCAAAAATAGTCGCTTGCACCGCGGAGATCGGTACCTTTCCCATAGCGACGCCGCCGAGTTTGACGAGATCGCGATCCTTGAATCCGCTCTCTTTGCCGGTGCCGATCACGACGAGGCGCGGCGCGCCGAGGCCCGCAGGCGCAATGATATCGAGAGACGATCCGCTCTTGCCGGTGAAGCGATCCGCGGCGGCTGCACGGCGAACCAGATCACCGATCGGCGACAGAGTCCTTTGGGTTGCCGCGCCGAACTTCAGGTTTTCCGCGCAGAACGTAATAAGAACCCCGCGCAAGCGGGCGAACGGGGCAAAACTGAGCTTGAAAGAGTCAGCCATAGTCGGTCCTTCTTGGCCGGCGCGCCGGATCGCAGGCATCGTCCGGGATCCGACTTATGAACCGGACCGCGCGACCGTGCCAAGCGCCTTCTGGGTAGTCTCCAATCCTGCCCGCAGCGCACGATGGCCTAAATCTTTGTTGTGCAAGTTCAATGGGTTTGCCTTGGCGAGGCCATTTTGTGACAGCATGAAATGTGCTGGCGCCGCGGGAGCTCGGCTTAGGGGGCACAGGGCGATCTCGGCGAGCCGATACGGCTTTCGGCGGGCGGCCAGCGGGATGTCAATCCGATGGGATCAATCGGCCGCTACGTGTTCCGCACCACCATGGTTGCGTTCGT
>JASHRY010000323.1 GCA_030037105.1 Xanthobacteraceae bacterium | reverse complement strand
AACGCTGACCTTGTAGGTCGCCGCAACCTCGCGGCAGCTTTCGCCCGCCGCCACCGCCGCAACAACACGTTCGCGAAGATCAAGTGAATAGGGTCGAGCCATCGATGCTGGCCTCCTCCCCAGCCAGCATCTTGAATCAGAACCAACCTGATTCGGGAATCCCAAATCGATTCAGGCTCAATGAAAAAGACTCTAGGTACACCAACCGTTTCAAGCGCGATTATAAACGCGAGCAGGCTGGCCGGCGCGGCAAGACGCTCGATACTGAATTGACCGAGGTCATCCGCCTCCTTGCTGCGGACATGCCGCTGCCTCGCCGCAACTTCGATCATCCGTTATCCGGGGAATGGAAGGATCACCGCGACTGTCTCACGTGCGGCCCGATCTCATTCTCATCTACCGCAAACCGGACAATCAGCATCTCGATTTGGTGCGGCTCGGCTCGCACGGTGAGCTTGGATTTTGACAGCGCTATTCAGCCAGGCTTCGCTTCGTCCGGCGGACAACTCTCACCTTACCGCTGCTTCCGCCGCCGCAGAAGAATCGATCGCCACCATCGGACTCAAGCCCCGACACGCCTGCTCCGGGCGGCATGTCGAGCTTCTCCAGGACCTCGCCCGTTTGCGGATCGATGCGCCGCAAATCGCTCTCGTCGCCTTCCCACGTGGCGTGCCACAGCTCGCCGTCGACCCAAGTGACTCCCGTGACAAAGCGGTCGGACGTGATGGTGCGAAGGATTGTCCCCGTTTGAGGATCGACTTGATGGATTTTCCGATTCCGATTTTGCCCCACCCAAAGCATCCCTTCGGCCCATGCCAGCCCCGACCCGCCGCCCTCGGGAGCCGGAATCGTCGCGAGCACGCGGCCGGTCTTCGGATCGATCTTCTGGATGCGGTCATCGGCGATCTGAAACAAGTGCCGACCGTCAAAAGCCGTTCCGGCGTGCGAAGCGACATCGATCGCGCGCAGCTCCTTCCCGCTTTTGGGATCGAGCGCATGCAGCTTGTCGCCGGAAGCGAACCACACCTGTTCGCCGTCATAAGTGACCCCATTCACCCGCTCGGCGCCGGGAAAGGGTCCATATTCGCGGAGGATTACGGCGGTCGATCGTTTCATGCTTGTTTCTAGTCTAGTCGCCCGGCAGCAGCGCCGGGAGTAACAAAGTCGTCGTGAATCCCGGCACCGGGGGAATGATCCAACGGCGAGAGCGCGCACGGCCGAACGACTGCACCTTGCCGGAAGCCGCAAGCGCATCGAGCGCGCGCTGCACGCTGCGCTGACTCCCGCCCAGCGCCAATGCGAGCGCCGAACTCGACCATGACTCGCCGTCGGCGAGGAAGGCGAGCACCACGGCGTGCTCTTCCTCGACCGGCCGCGCCAACACCGCGACCTCGCGCGCGCGGCGCGGCACCAAAGCAAAACCTTCTTTCGTTGCGCTCACGTCGGCCAGAGTCTGAAGCTTCCGGCGCAGCCGCCCGATTTCGACGCGCAGCCGGACGCGGTGCGATTCATCGGTGAATTTCGCCCGGAAGGCGCGGGCAATAAGCCTGCTCCTCGACACGTCCGAAGGCCATGCTTCGCCGAGAGCACGCGCGAGCGCGAACAACACCGGACGACCTGCGAGCGAGATCCTTGTGCCGGCCTCACGCACGGCATGACGGCAGGCATCCACGACCAGCGTTTTCGACGCCAGCAATGCTTCGACGTCTTCGAGCCGCACGAGCCGCTCTTCGCCGCGCGCAATCAGCCGCGCCGCGGGCGTATTCAAAACGAGCGTGGCGTTTTCGACCTCCGCTATCAGCGCGGCAATGCCCGCCTGACGGGCAGCGCGTCCGGCCCGCACCAGCGCGGCGCCCGCGGCTTTCGCCTGCAGGCGTCGCATCGCGATTCCCGCAACGACCAGCTCATGTGCCGCCCGCAATGCCGGCGGGAAGGGTGCCGGGTCGAGCCCGGCGAGTTTGCGCCCTGCCTCGTCGAGGCGCCCGATCAGGAGAAGGCGGCGGACTTCGAGGTAGCGCGCATGCGCGGCGTTCAACCGGTCGCCATGCCGTTCGAGCGTCGCACGCGCCGCATCGAGGACTTTCGCCGAGAAGCCGAGATCGCGCGAGGCGAGCGCGATCTCCGCCTCGGCAACGACGCATCGCGCGCGTGCCACGGTCTCCCGCGGACCGAAGCCGCGGGCGGCCTTATGCAGCAGCGTTTTCGCGCGAACGAAATCGCCGAGTTGCGCCACGGCGATGCCGCGAAGCGCCAGCGCCGGTGCGTCGTTGCGCAGCGCGACCCGCTTCAATGCGCCGAGGGGGTCACCTGCGGCCAGCGCCCGTGCCGCCGCCGCGATCAGCGAGTCCATCGGAATCCCGCCACACTTGTCACTCCCACTGGCTGCCGTCGCGCACCTAATCTACTCACGACACGGCCGGCAGGTCGTAATGAAGACGAGCAGCAAGGAGCTGGAGCGCGCCATGACCGGCAAAAATTACACCGCGGCTTTCACAGTGGACAAATCTCCGGCGGAAGTCTTCGCCGCCGTCAATAATGTTCGCGGCTGGTGGTCGGGGGAAATCGATGGGCGCACCGACAGGGTCGGCGCGGAATTCACCTACCGCTATCAGGACCTGCATCGCAGCACCCAGAAAATCACGGAGCTGGTGCCGGGCAGAAAAGTCGTCTGGCACGTGTCGGACGCCAGTATCAATTTCGTTAAAGACAAGCAGGAATGGAACAACACCGACGTTGTTTTTGAGATCACCAAGAAAGGCGACAAGACGGAACTGCGCTTCACCCATATCGGCCTCGTTCCGGCCATCGAATGCTATGGCAAGTGCGCCGGCGCCTGGGGCTTTTATATCAACGACAGCTTGCGCAGCTTGATCACCACGGGCAAAGGCGCCCCGAACGAGAAAGAGCGATAGACAAAAGCCCCGATCATCGCGCGATCGGGGCCTTTATCGTCTCTGCCGGCCTTCTCGGGTAAAGCCGCCTACTCCGCCGCCGTCTGTCGCGTGCCGGTGCCGAAACGCCGCTCGATATAATCTATGACGATTTTCTGAAAGTCCTGCGCTACGGTCGGGCCGCGCAATGTCATCGCCTTCTTGCCGTCGATGAATACGGGTGCGGCGGGAGCCTCGCCGGTGCCGGGAAGGGAAATGCCGATGTCGGCGTGCTTGCTCTCGCCCGGGCCGTTGACGATGCAGCCCATGACGGCGACGTTGAGGCCTTCGACGCCGGGATAGCGCGTCTTCCATTCCGGCATCGAGTCGCGGATGAAGTTTTGGATCTTGGCCGCCAGCTCCTGGAATGTGGTCGAGGTGGTGCGGCCGCAGCCGGGACAGGCGGCGACCAGCGGCACGAAGGTGCGCAGCCCCAATGTCTGCAGCAGTTCCTGCGCGACCTTCACTTCGAGCGTGCGGTCGCCGTTCGGCTCGGGCGTGAGCGAGATGCGGATGGTGTCGCCGATGCCTTGCTGCAGCAGGACGCCGATCGCGGCGGACGAGGCGACGATGCCTTTCGAGCCCATGCCCGCCTCGGTGAG
>JASHRY010000322.1 GCA_030037105.1 Xanthobacteraceae bacterium | reverse complement strand
CTTCGAGACACGCTTTCAGGTTTTTACCGACCTGTTCGATCTGCGCCCGCATATCCCGCCGGCCGACGACGTTTCCGGAGGCGTCGCGAGCCAATTGTCCGGAGATGAATATTTGCCGTCCGCCGGTGGCAACGACGACGTGCGAGTACAGCGTATGCCCGTCGACGACCCTGACGTTGACGCCATTGGGCTGTAGTCGTTTCAAATGCATGATCGGCTCCCGCGCGTTCTTCGGCCGCCACCGTTAACGACCAATGCGCAACCTCCCTCACACCGCATCGTCTGCCGTTTCGGATTTCGGCGAGACATGATCGATTCAAAATCTCGGATTTCCGCTTTCTTTGAATCGCCCATCAGCGGCGCTCCCGGTCGTAAGCCGCTCCGAGGGCGGCAGGCCCGCCAAGCCGGCCATGAGCGCGCGAACGGGCAACCAGGGCAAGAACAAGCAGCGTCGCCAGGTAAGGCAGCATGTTCAGGAAATGCGGATCGACGGGGTAGTTATCGAGTTGCACGCGGAACCTGACCGCATCGACAAGCCCGAACAGCACAGCACCGCCGAAGACCCGGAGCGGACGCCAAGTCCCGAAAATGACCAGCGCAATGGCGATCCAACCGCGTCCCGCCGTGATGTTCTCTATCCAGGAAGGAATATAGGCGAGCGAAAGATACGCGCCTCCCACCCCCATTAGCGCGCTGCCGCTGATGACATAAACATAGCGTAACAGGATCACGGGAATGCCCAGCGAATCGACGACCTCCGGCTTCTCGCCCAAAGCCATGAGCACAAGGCCCGTGCGCGTGAAGCGCAGATAGAGCGAAAGCAGCACCGGCAAAAGGATAGCGCCGAGGACGAGAAGATCTTGTCCGAAGAGTACCGGCCCCAGCACCGGGACATGTCCGAGAACGCCAAGGTTCAGCTTGTGGATGACGGCGCGGGGCGGCACGCCGACGAAGCCCGCGCCGATGTAGGAAGACAAACCCCGACCGAGAATAGTGAAGGCGAGGCCGGCGACGATCTGATCCAGGCGCGCAGTAATCGTCAGCATCGCAAAAGCGCCGCCGAAAAGCGCGCCGCACACCAACGCGGCGAGAACGCCAGACCAAGCCGAACCGGTGATTTGGGCACCGATGAAGCCTGCGACGGCGCCAATCAGCATGGTCCCTTCGACGCCGAGATTGACGATGCCGGCGCGCTCGATCACCAGTTCGCCTAGCGCCGCGTAGATGAGCGGCGCGGACGAAACCAAGGCGGCTGCGAGCAGAAACTCGAGGCTCACGGCGCCTCTCCGATCGCCGCACCGAAGCGGAGGCGATATCGTCCGAGACCGAATGTGGTGAGAATGCAGATGAGCAACACCGCTTGCAGCACGGTGCCGATTGCCGACGGCACGCCCGATACCTGCAAGGAAAAGCCGCCGTTCAAAAGACCTGCGTAGACGACCGATCCGGCAATGATACCCAGCGGCGAACTCCGTGCCAGCCAAGCGACCAGGATGCCGATGAAGCCGTAGCCCGGCGAAAGACCCGACTGTAACCGTCCGGTGGTGCCCGCGACCTCAATCGCGCCGGCCAGTCCGGCAAGAGCGCCAGCCGCCACAAGAGCGCTCGCCGTGACCGCGGAGGCCCGGATACCGCCATAGGCCGCCGCCTGCGGCGCGTCGCCGGAGACGCGAAGCTCGTAACCCCAACGCATCCCCCTATCGACGGCGTAGAGCGCGGCCGCCGCCAAGAGAGTGATCACGGCGCCGAGATCAATTCCGGCAATCGGAGCCGGCAGCCGGGCCGAAGCCGGCAGTTCCGGCGAATACGGAAACGAGAAGGTCACTGGGTCGGCCCATGGTCCACTGACGAGATAATCAACCCAGAGGATGGCCACGTAATTGAGCATCAATGTCGAAAGGACCTCGTTCACGCGCAGCCAAACCTTTGCCGCGGCAGCAATTGCCGCCCACGCCGCGCCGCCTGCCAGCCCGCAAGCGACAACACCGGCGATGCCAAGTGCGTGCGGCAAGTTCTCGGGGAGCGACAGGCCGAAACCGGCCGCCGCGAACGCGCCGAAATACAACTGGCCTTCGGCGCCGATATTCCAAAGACCGCCGCGATAGGCGAGACTGATTCCGATTGCGCACAGCCCGATCGGCACCGCTTTGTCGATGGTCGAGGCGAATGCCGCGATCGAACCGAACGCACCGCGAAACATTGCGGAGAAGGCAAGCACCGGGTTATGACCGGTTACAACAAGCAGCAGCGCGCCGATAACGAACGTCGCGATAGCGCCGATGATGACGCGAATCGCCGATTCGGCGCGGCTGGGCATCGTCAAGCGCGGTTCCAGCCGCCATTGCGTGATCGCAGCGATCAGGACGCCACTCCCGTAGTCATAAGCCGTCCGATATTCGCCAGTTCGGGCGAGTCGGGCCGATACTCGCCGACGATTCTGCCGCGATGCATGACGAGGATTCGGTTGGCGATGCTGATGGATTCTTCGAGCTCCTCGCTGGCAACAAGCACCGCGGCGCCGGCAGCGGCGTGTTCGACGAGGACGTTTCGAATCTGGGCCGCGGAGGCGACATCGAGTCCGCGAGTCGGATAGCTTGCAACGATCAACTCCGGGTCTTCGGCGAGCTCGCGCCCAAGGATGATCCGTTGCAAATTGCCGCCCGAAAGCTGTCGCACCGGCTGCCGTGCCTGTCCCTTGGCATCGAAGCGCTCGATCGCAGCTCGAGCGAATGAATCCACATCGCGCCGTCTGAGCCACCAGCGGAAGGGATTGCTGCGATGGCGGCCCAAAATCGCGTTTTCCGCGATTGACAAGTTCGGTGCCAGCGCGGTCCCCAAGTGTTGTGAGGGGATATAGGCGAATCCACGGTCCCTTTGCCGGCGGGGCCCGGCTATGCTGCCGCCACCCAGCGCTCGGATACCTCCGATCGCCTCCATCAGCTCCGTCTGACCGTTGCCGCTGACGCCTGCAATTGCCACGAGTTCGCCGGCCCTGAC
>JASHRY010000321.1 GCA_030037105.1 Xanthobacteraceae bacterium | reverse complement strand
CGGCTGGAGGGCTTGGCCGAGCCCGGCGGTATCTGCATATCGGAGGCCGCCTACCTGCAGGTGCGGCAGAAAGTGCCGCACGCTTTTGACGATCTCGGCGAGCAACAGGTCAAGAACATCGCCCAGCCGGTGCGCGTCTACCGGGTATCGCCGGGACGGGACGAAAGCCGGACGATCGGGACGCAAGCCGCGATTGCGGAAGGTCCGTCGATCGTCGTGCTGCCGTTCGCCAATATGAGCGGCGACGCCGAGCAGGAATTCTTCGCCGACGGATTGACCGAAGATATCCTCACCGAATTGTCGCGCTTCCGGCATTTGCTGGTGATCTCGCGCAATACCGCGTTCAAATACAAGGGCAAGGCTATCGACGTGCGCCAGGTGGCGCGCGAATTGCGCATCCAGTACGTGGTCGAGGGCAGCGTGCGCAAGGCGGGCAACCGCGTGCGCGTGACGGTGCAGTTGATCGACGCCGAGGCCGACCGCCACATCTGGGCCGAGCGTTACGACCGGCAGCTCGAAGATATTTTCGCCATCCAGGACGAGGTGACCACGGCCATCGTGGCCACGCTCCCCGGCCGGCTGGAAGCCGCAACCCGCGAGCGAGTCGCCCGCAAGCCGACCGAGACGATGGCGGCCTACGAATGCGTGCTGGCCGGCAAGCTCCTGCATCATCGCTCGACGCGCGCCGACAACGAAGCGGCGCTGCGCCTGCTCGACCGCGCCGTCGCGCTCGACCCCAACTATGCACACGCGCACGCCTGGAAGGCCTGCACGCTGGGCCAAGCCTATGTCAACGGCTATTGCGAAGATCGCGTTGCCACTTTCAACGAGGTCATCAGCGAGCTACAGACGGCGCTGCAGCTCGACGCCAACGACAGCGACGTTCATCGCGTGTTCGCCGCCGTGAACATCGTCGGCCGCGACTTCGATAAGGCCGCATTCCATCAAGAGCGGGCGCTCAGCCTCAACCCCAACGACGACCTGATCGTCGTGCAGCAAGGCGAGCTATTGACCTGGATCGGGCAGCCGGACGAAGGCATCGCCTGGATCCAGAAGGCGATGCGCCTCAATCCATACCATCCCGAGCGGTTCTGGAATCACCTCGGCCGGGCCTATTTCGTGGCGCGCCGTTATCCCGAGGCGATCGCCGCGCTGGCGCATCTCACGGCGCCCGATCATCTCCATCACGCGCTGATGGCGGCCTGCCACGCCGCAAACGACGACGATGCGCCGGCGCGGCAGCATGCGGCGGAAGTTCTGCGGCGCGAGCCGGGCTTCAACATCGAGACCTATTTGCAGACCCAGCATTACAAGCGGGCGCAAGACCGCGACCATCACTACGGTGCTCTCGTCAAGGCCGGACTGCCGCTGTCGCCGGCGACGGCCGATCCGCCGATGGGCGAGCCGGCGGCATGACCGCCATCCTGCCCGTGGCGGGCGCGCTGACCGTAACGGCGCATCGGCAAGCAACGGAATCGCGCCGTCCCGGTCGTCACCCACGCCGCGCGCCTCTTCGGCGTCGCCGACCGCTTCATCCACATCGAGGACGGCCGGCTTACCGGCGAGCAGCGGGCCCGCGTCAGCCTGAAACGCAGTGCCTGAAACCGGGGTGGGTCATTCATCAATTGCGCCTCGTCCCGGGGTCGGCGACGGCGAGCGATAGTCAGGAAGCCGCAGGGTATCGGTGATATCCCTGCCGAATGCGAATCTTGCCAGACCGGGAATGCCGAACGTCCTTATTACTTGGTTGCGAAGGAAGACTCCCCAGCGCGTCTTCGGTGCGAAAGCGGCGGCGAAGCGCGCTGCTCCTTGCTGTTTCCGGCCGATATAGCTTCGCAGCAATGCCTCATACCTGCCGAAGGCTTCCTCATGCCGACCGCCGGCCCTCGCGAGTTCGCCTGCCAACACATAGGCCGCCGTCATGGCCAAGGCCGAACCTTGGCCGGCCATTAACGAGACGCAGAACGCCGCATCTCCGACCAGCGCGATCCGGCCTTTCGACCAATGCTCCATCTCAATCTGGCTTACACGGTCGAAATAAAGGTCCTGCGTGCCATCCAACGCCTCCAGGATGCGCGAGCATTCCCATTTGCCATTGCCAAAGGTTTCGTGCAGCATCGCCTTCTGCGTTGACAAATCATGCGTAGTCGACAGCGTACCGGCGTCAGCCGCGAAGACGAACAAAAACAGCGTGCGGTCGTCATGCAATGCGAAACGACCGAGCATCCGGCTAGGTTGGCTCCAGATCACGTAAACTTCCTCGTCGCGCGGACGATAGCCGCGGACCTCGAACGCCGCCACCTGATAGCCGAGCTGCTTCTCGAAGCGTTCCTGCGGTCCGAATGCAAGCCTGCGGACGTTTGAGTGCAAACCATCCGCACCGATCACCAGATCGAACCGACGTTCATCGCTGCGTTTGAATTGGACTTGCACATGATCGGCGTGCTCTTGAAGTTTGACGATCTCATCATTGAAGATCACTTGGGTCGCGCCTTTGATCTTGTCGAACAGCGCTCTGGCGAGGTCGCTGCGGCCGAGAGTCACAAAATGTCCGCCTGTCAGATCACGAAAGACACTGGCGCCAAAGCCCGTGATGCATGTGCCGTTTTCGTCGACGACTCGCATTTCACGTATGTGATAGCCGATGCGCTCAAGTTCGCTCACCAAGCCCATGCGTTCGGCAATGTCGTATCCAAGCCCCCAAAAGTCGATGACATAGCCTCCGGTGCGCAAGGCAGGCGCATGTTCGACCAGGGTTGACTCAAATCCCGCGGCGGATAGCCAAAAAGCCAGTGTCGGTCCGCTGATTCCGACACCCGAAATGAGAACCGTCCTGGCATTCATTTGCGCCATCCGTCACTTGCCGAATGGCTTGATGCTTTCGGCGACGGAATCGGCGATGTGCTCCTTGGAGACGAGGCCGACGATCTCGGACGGGCGTCCACGCCCTTGGTTCTTGACCACCACCGCCATAATCGCGTCATGGCGCACCATGCGCTGAACCACGTCGAACATGATGTCGCCCTCGCGCGCGATGGTGAAATTGCGTTGCGCGATGTCGCCGACGCGGACGCCGGAATAGGCCTGCTCGAAATCGCGCCGCAGCCCGGTATTGATGCGGATCACGCCGGCGACGTGATTGGCGCGCGTGACCACGACGTGCTTGACGCCGCGTTCGCGTCCATGCTCGCGCAGGAACGCGTCGAAATCGGCATCTGCCGGCAGGATGGTCACGTCGCGCTCCATGACCTCGCGGGCGCGGCGGACCAGGAACATATTGGCGTGCAGCGCCTTCGGCACCAGATGGCCGCGGTTGACGAGCTTGATCGTATAGATGTTCTCTGGCGAGAGCAGGCGACGGATGCCGACAGCGAGTGCAACCGCAATGATGCTCGGCATCACCAGGTCGTAGTCGCGCGTCATCTCGAAAATCATGGTGACGGCGGTCATGGCCGCGCCGGTGCCGCCGCCAACCATGGCGGCCATGCCGATGATGGCGCAGGTGGTCAGTCCGAGGCCTCCTACCGGATGGATGGCGTTGACCAAGGCGCCAAACGCACCGCCGATGGTCGCCCCCATGAACAGCGAGGGCGAGAAAACGCCGCCGGAGGCGCCGGAGCCGAGGCTCACCGAGGTGGCGCAAAGCTTGGCAGCGAACAGGATGAACAGCAGCACCGGAACGGTGAGGCCGTGGGAGAGGATCGCCTGGATGGTGGAATAGCCGACGCCCTCGACGTAATAGTGCCCGGCGGTTTGCAACAACAGGTAGATGAGGATGCCGATGATCAGCATGCCCGCGGCGTGGCGCAGGTAAGGATTGCCGATGCGCCCGAACACGTCTTCGGCGAGGCTCAGCCCGCGGATGAAGGCGGTGGCCGCGAGTCCGATGAGCGCGCCGAGCAGCGCGTAGAGCAGCAGCGCCGCCAGCGAGGCCGGCTGCTGCGACATCAGCAGCGCGTTGGGAATGGCGAAGGCCGGATGTACGCCGAAAAATATGCGGCCGATGAAGGTCGCGGTACCGGTTGCGATCGCGACCGGCAGGAAGGTGCGCGCGCTCAGTTCCGGCATCATCAGCTCGATCGCGAACATCACGCCGCCGATCGGTGTATTGAATGTGGCGGCGATGCCGGCACCGGCGCCGGCGGCTGCGAGCGTGATGCGTTGCCAGGGCGCCACCGGAATGATCTGCCCGAGCGAGGAGCCGATCGCGGCCCCGATCTGGATGATCGGCCCTTCGCGGCCGACTGCCGCGCCGGTGCCGATCGACAGCGCCGAAGCGAGCGACTTGATGATCGCGACGACCGGCCGGATCGTCCCTTCCCGGTAATAGATTGCGTCCATGACTTCCGGCACGCCGTGGCCGCGCGCCTCCGGCGCGAAGTTCGTGACCAGGAAGGTGACGATCAAACCGCCGATAACCGGAACGAGAATGATAAATGCGCGCCACGGACTCGGCGGCGTGAACAGGCTGGCTTGGTAGGCGGTCGAGAACAGGCCGAGAAAGGCGATATTGTGGATGAGACCGATGAGGGCGCGGAAGACGACGGCGCCGTATCCCGCAACGAGGCCGACGACAACTGCCAGAAGCGACAATCGTAAAAGCCCGATACGGAGGGGGCGTTTGCCTTTCATCCTCGGTCAGCGCGCTCGGAGCGCGTCTAGCTAGAGCTGACGAATCGAACTGAAATTCCAGGTCGAGCCGCTCGGATTTTCGCCGATCCTGATCGTCGTGTCGCTGACGAACCGGTAGGGCGGCACCGGCAAATTGTAGGGTGCCGGCACGCCGCTGAAAACGCGGCCGGCCGGATCGTATTTGGAACCGTGGCAGGGACAGAAATAGCCACCCGGCCAATTGGACGTGGGCGAGGTCGCGTTCGGCTGGGGGTAAAACAGCGGGATACAACCGAGATGCGTGCAAATGCCGACCAGGACGCCGAATTCCGGCTTGACCGAGCGGTGCCAGTTGGTCGCGTAGGGCGGCTGCTGCAGCTCTTCGGAATTCGGATCGGCGAGCAGCGACACCATCTGCCTGCTTTGCAGCGCCCGCAGCGTCTGCTGCGAACGGTGGAAGACGAAAATCGGGCGCTGCCGCCAATAGACGACGACCTGCGCGCCTTCTTCAATCTTGCTGACGTCGAGATCGACTGGGCCGCCACCCGCAAGCGTCGAGGCATCGGGATTCATCTGCGCGATGAGCGGCACCAAGGTCGCGATACCGCCGATCGCGGCGACGGCGCCGGTCGCGATATAGAGGAAGTCGCGGCGGGTCGATTCGGTCGCGTGGAGGTCGGCTGGTGTGGTCGCTTCGCTGCTTGCCATAGTGCGCCTTTCTGAACGAGGGGGAGGCCCCGCGCTTATATTGGCGCCGCACCGCATTCGTCAAATCAGCCGCTTCCCAATGCCGCGCGCGCCCGCGCCAGGGTCTCACCGGGTGTTCCGGAGGCGTCGATCAGGCTCCAGTCGAGCGGGCCGAGATCGTAGCGCTCCTGCGCCCGCGCTACCGTCGCGTCGGCGTCGGAAGCGTCGCGCGCCCTCGTCCCGAGGCGGGCGAGCCGGATCTCGATCCCCGCGGTCAGGAACAATCCCTGCAACTGGATATTGGCGGATGCCGCCGCCGCGGCGATGGCGGCGCGTTCTTGCATCTGCGCGAAGACCGCATCGATGATCGCCGAATGTCCGGCGGCGAGGATGCGGCGCGCTTTGGCGGCAAGCGCCGCGTACACGCGGGCGGTGACGTCGTCGGTGTAAGCCTCGGCCGGCAATTTTTCGGTCTCGCCGACGCCGAACAGCGCCTTGCGCTCGACATCCGAGCGCACGATGACGGCGCCGGGCATGGGCGCGATCAGCGGCGCCAGCGAGCGCGCGAGCTTGGTCTTTCCGGTGCCGGAGAGGCCGCCGACGGCGAGGAGTCTCGGCGCGGCCAGCGCGATCGCCGCGAGTGCGAAGGCGAAATAGGCGTGGGCGGCGCGCGCGAGCGCCGGCCGTTCCGCTGCAGCGGCCTGCGCCAGCCGCGCGGCGGTGACCTTGGCGCGGATCGCCGCGCGCATCGACAGAAAGAACGGCAAGGCCGCGAGCGCGTCGAGGTTCTCGACGCGCCGCGTCTCGGCGAGATAGCGGTTGAGCACGATGTTCGCGGCCGGCGCCAGTCCGCGTTCCAGCAGGTCCATCAGCAGGAAGGCGAGATCGTAGAGAACGTCGCCGGAAGCGATGATCTCGCTGAACTCGATGGCGTCGAACAGGACCGGCTTGCCGTCGATGAGGGCGATATTGCCGAGATGCAGATCGCCGTGGATGCGGCGGATGAATCCGCGCCGGCCGCGTTCGCGCAGGAGCGGCACGATGCGCGCATAGGCGGCGCGGCTCTTGCGCGCCAGCGCTTCGTTGTCCGCGGCGGGGAAGATCGCCGGGTGCTCGCAGAACGTCGCGGCATGCTCGTCGATGTAAGAGCCAAGCGCCGCGATCCATTTTTCCCCTTCGACCGGAGGCGCC
>JASHRY010000320.1 GCA_030037105.1 Xanthobacteraceae bacterium | reverse complement strand
ATCGTATCGGGCGGCGCGGGCGCGAGGTTCGGTACGCAGCGAGCGTTGGCCACGCCGTTCGGCCTCCGCGATCATCGTTCCCGCATCATCGCTCATGAATTGTCCTCCACATCGCGATCAGCCGCACCTGCTCGCGCTGCACTTCCTGCATCAGCTTGCGCACATCGCCTCGGCTGATGCCGGCGAACCAATCGAGTGTGATCCCACCTGGGCCTTCCAAAACGATCCTCGCTTCGCCACCCTGTCCGAACACGTGCACGTGCGCCGGACTGTGATCGTTCGAGAAAATCACAAACCGGAAGCCGTAGGCGCGGTGGACCGTCACCATTGCACATAACCCATCTTTGTTGGGTTTTCAAGGAGTCGTCTCTGCCGATCCCGTAATTACGAGCGACCGTCAATGTGTTCGACCACGTCCAGCAGCTTCAACCGTAGCTCTGCAAGCTTGGCGGTGAGAATGACCGGTCCGCGACCCACCAGCAATAGGAACGCCCTAAACACCTCGTCCGAATGCCGGCTCAAAGCCACCAAATGCTCGCCCCCTGGACCATGGGTGCCCGCAAACCAGTACTTTACCGTTCGTTCGCTCGCGCCCGTCCAGCGCATTACCGTCTTAATGGTTTGATGATTTGAGCCAAGTTCGGCCTCGAGAGCCTGCGCTATCGATGCGCCGAAATCTAATGCGACTCCATCGCCTAATCCGCCGCGGTGCAATTTCTTGCCCATCTTAGGCAATTTCTTGCCCTTCTTCGGCAACATGTTGCCCTCTCCTCCGATCTAGAATGGTCGAGACGCGGAGAAGGTAGGAACCGGATCGGCTCCGAAGAGCTAAATTGGCCGCGGACGGACGGTTGAAGTGGTCGGGCATCGAACTCCTCCATCGCCTGGATCGGACAACGTTGGGCAGGCAAGCGCAGCCCGCGCGGCCGAATATGTCCGCATGTCGACCGATCACCAGAAATACTCCACCGAGAACCAGTCAGAAGCGATCCGCCAATATGCGGCACGGCGCGACCTGGAAATTGTGCGCACTTATGCCGACGTGGGACGGAGCGGGCTTCGGCTGGATGGGCGCGATGCGTTGAAGCAATTGATCGAGGATGTGCAAAGCGGCAAAGCGGATTTCGCGACCATTCTGGTTTATGACGTCAGCCGATGGGGACGCTTCCAGGACGCCGACGAGAGCGCCTATTACGAGTACATCTGCAAGCGTGCTGGCATCAGCGTGCAATATTGCGCCGAGCAATTCGAGAACGACGGAAGTCCGGTCTCCACAATCGTCAAGGGCGTCAAGCGCGCAATGGCCGGAGAGTATAGCCGAGAATTGTCGGTAAAGGTCTTTGCTGGCCAATGCCGTTTGATCGAACTTGGATTTCGGCAGGGTGGACCGCCAGGATATGGCTTGCGCCGCAGTTTGATCGACCAATCCGGTGCTGCCAAGGGCGAGCTCGCCAAAGGCGAGCACAAAAGCATCCAGACCGACCGCGTGGTATTGGTGCCGGGTCCACCGGAGGAAATTGAGAATGTTCGCTGGATGTACCGATCTTTTGTGACCGACGGACGTCCTGAAGCAGAAATAGCGGACATTCTTAATCAACGCGGCGTGACGACGGACCTCGGCCGGCCGTGGACCCGCGGTACGGTTCACCAAGTCCTCATCAATGAGAAATACGTCGGTAACAACGTTTGGAATCGCGGCTCTTTCAAACTCAAAAAGAAAAGGGTCCGCAACAGTCCTGAGATGTGGATTCGGGCCGACGGCGTGTTCGCGCCGCTTATCGAACGATCGCTGTTCGATGCCGCGCAAGCAATTATTCGCGAGCGATCGCAACGACTCACGAACGAGGAGATGCTTGAGGCGCTCCAGCGCCTACTGAAAGACCGCGGCTATCTCTCCGGCATCATAATCGACGAGGCAGAGCAACTGCCCTCCAGCAGCGCCTATCAAAACCGGTTTGGCAGCCTGCTGCGCGCCTATGAAATGGTCGGCTACACGCCCGATCGCGACTACCGCTATATTGAGATCAATCGCGCGCTGCGCCGCCTGCACCCCCAGATCGTGACCGACACGATCAAGGGGATCGAAAGCACCGGCGGTTCTGTCGTTCAGGACCCGGCCACCGATCTCCTGACCATCAATGACGAATTCACTGCCTCGATCGTCGTGGTCCGTTGCCGATTGACGGCCGCAGGTTCGCTTCGCTGGGAAGTCCGCTTTGACGTCGGGCTCTGGCCCGACATCACCGTGGCAGTTCGGATGGATCGGCCAAACCGCGAGCCGCTCGATTATTACCTTCTGCCACGGATCGACATGACCGAGCCGCGTCTGCGGCTGGCCGAGGACAACGGCGTATCGCTCGATGCCTACCGTTTCGACACGCTTGAGGAATTTTTCAGTTTGGCAGCCCGTGCCAAGCTGTTGGAGGTTGCATGAAGAAAACTCAGGATGCCCAAACCGTCGAGATGGCCCCGATTGAACGTATCACCGTGATCAATCCGCGCGTTCGCAACGAGAGAATCTTCAAGGAAATCATTTCGAACATCGGCGAGATTGGCTTGAAAAAGCCGATCACTGTTACGCGTCGCGATGGTGCAGACGGTCCACGCTTTGATCTTGTGTGCGGACAGGGCCGACTCGAAGCTTATCAGGCACTGGGGCAACAGGAGATTCCCGCCCTGGTCGTTGAGGCCGATACCCAAGACTGCCTGATGATGAGCTTGATCGAAAACCTTGCGCGTCGTCAGCACAGCGCGATCGATCTTTTGCACGACATCGAAGGGCTGCGGAAGCGCGGATACAACGACACTACCATCGCACGAAAGACTGGCCTCACGCTCGAATATGTCAAAGGCGTTTCTCGATTGCTTCAGAAAGGCGAGCATCGACTACTGCGCGCGGTTGAAGCCGGCCAAATTCCCGTCAGCATTGCGGTTGAAATTGCTGCGTCCAGCGACGCGGAAGTACAGGGAGTGCTGCAACAGGCTTATGAAAAGAAGCTCCTCCGCGGTCAAAGGCTAATTTCAGCAAGGCGTCTTATCGAACAGCGCAGGCGACGAGGCAAAGGTCTCAGGAATACCGGGATGCAAAACACAAAGCAACGAGTGAGGCCTCTCTCCTCGAACGCCCTCATACGCGCGTTTCAGGATGACGTTGACCGTAAGCGCCTATTGATTCGGAAAGCCGAGGCGACACGAAATCAGCTGATCTTCGTCACCGAAGCCCTCCGAAAGCTTTTCGCAGACGAGAACTTCCTTACACTGTTGCGCGCGGAGGCGCTCGACACGTTGCCACGCAACCTTGCCGGCCGCATCGAACTTGGCGCGCAGGCCTGATCATGAAATCCAAGCCACTGACGCTCGTGAAGATGGCCTTCGAGGGAGAAGGCGTGAGGATCGCAATTGCCGATATCAATCCGCTCAAAATCGTCGACGACGCTCTCAGGAAAACAACGAAATATGCTCAGATCGCGGCCTCGATACGGGAAGTCGGCATCGTCGAGCCACCGATCGTAGCTCGCGATCAGAGCGAAACCGGAAAATATCTTCTGCTTGACGGCCACCTGCGTATCGACGTGCTCAAACAATTAGGAGAGACCGAGGTAGACTGCCTGATCTCGACTGATGACGAGGCCTTCACTTACAACAAGCGCGTCAACCGGCTTGCGACGGTTCAAGAGCACAGGATGATCGTCAAAGCGATCGAGCGCGGCGTTCCCCAGGAAAGAATAGCCAAGGCACTGAACGTCAATATCGCCCACATCGTGGTAAAGCGACGATTGCTCGACGGCATTTGTCCGGAGGTGGCCGAGATCCTCAAGGACAAGCACATCGCGATACACACATTTTCCGAGCTTAGGAAAATGGTGCCGCTTCGGCAAATCGAAGCCGCCGAGCTGATGGTCGCGATGAACAAATATACAGTGAACTATGCAAAATCGCTTTTGGCAGCAACGCCGAATGAACAATTGATTGAATCCGGCAAGCCCAAGCACATCACCGGGCTAAGTGATGAACAGGTCGCTTTAATGGAGCGCGAGTCGGTCAGCTTGGAACGAGAATTCAAGATAGCGGAAAGGTCATATGGCACGGACCATCTCGATCTCGTGCTCAGCAACGGTTATCTCGCCAAGCTGCTCGCCAATGCCAAGGTGGTGCGCTATCTGGCTCAGCATCACAGCGATATCTTGGCGGAGTTTCAAAAGCTCGCTGAGGTGAAGGTTGCTGCGGCCTGAGCTCGGAATGACCCGACGAGCCAGGCCATCGATGGGGACCCGGACCCGATAAGCGCGGGGACCGCGGGAGAAGCCGCACTGTGGGGCGGATCAAGCGCGGCGGTGGGAATGGCGGCGAACCCGTTCGGAGCCCACCAGGCTGATCCTAACGATCAGCTGCGTGCCCGATTGATTGATCGAATCGAGCACGAAACATTGCGAGCGTGCCGGCAGCGGACGCGTTCACCGCGCCGGCACGCTCCCTCAATGGCAATGCGATAGCGCCCACGGCAATTCATGATGCTCGTCAGCAACACTGGTTTAGGCCGCGGCGCGCCGCAAGCGGCGCGGAGGTGCTTTGCCGACCCATCGCGACGGAGTACGTTCGACCCATGAAGAAGATGGGTTCTTCCTTCGAACTTAGCGCGACCGACCTGGTCGGTTATCTAAATTGCCATCACCTCACGGCCCTGGACCGCGCGGTGGCCGAAGGCGCTTTGGCTAAACCGAAGGTCTGGGACCCCCTTCTGCAGATCTTGTCGGAGCGCGGTGCGGCGCACGAGCTGGGCTATGTCGAGCACTTGACCGGAGGGGGTCTGGAAGTCACCCGAATTGACGGCGTTGAAGTCACGAATGAGGGCACGGTGGAGACGCTCGCCGCCATGCGGCGCGGCGTGGCCGTTATTGTTCAAGGGGCATTGTCAGATCAGGGTTGGAACGGACGTGCCGACATCCTGCGCCGGCTCGAGGTGCCGAGCGCGTGGGGTGGTTGGTCATATGAGGCAATCGACACGAAACTTGCTCGCGAAACGAAAGCCGGCACGATCCTCCAACTCTGTCTCTATTCCGACCTGCTGGCCACAGCTCAGAAGTTAGCGCCCGAGCATATGTATGTTGTCGCGCCCTGGTCGGAGTTCGAGCCGCAGCAGTATCGGTTCGCCGACTATGCCGCCTATTTCCGGAAGGTGAAGCGCGCCTTGCAGATGGCAATGGTCGAAACGGCGGCGGACGATACCTACCCTAATCCTATCGAACATTGCGACATTTGCCGATGGCGCGAGGCATGTGACAAGCGCCGCCGGGACGACGATCACCTTTGCCTCGTCGCAGGAATTTCGAAGCTTCAGATAAATGAGTTAAAGGCGCATGGCATCGCGACAGTGCAAAGCCTAGCCGGCATGCCGTTGCCGCTCAATTGGAAGCCCAATCGGGGGGCGGCAGACTCTTATATTCGTATCCGCGAGCAGGCGCGGATCGTGGTGGAGGCGCGCGCGGCAGGGATCGGCAAGTTCGAGCTGCTGCCTGTAGAAGACGGGTTCGGACTTGCCCGGCTTCCCGAACCGTCCGATGGTGACGTTTTCCTCGATCTCGAAGGTGACCCTTTTGTCGGTGAGCACGGTCTCGAATATCTGTTCGGCTATCTCTTCAAAGACGCGCAGGGCGCATTAATCTATGAGGCGAACTGGGCCTTCTCGCGGACGGACGAGAAACGCGCCTTCGAGACATTCGTCGATTTCGTGATGGCGCGGTGGGCACAATTTCCTGACCTGCACATCTACCACTATGCCCCATACGAGCCGGCGGCCTTGAAGCGCCTGATGGGGCGTTACGCGACGCGGGAGGAAGAGATTGACCAAATGCTCCGCGCCAAGTTGTTCGTCGACCTCTATCAGGTCGTACGACACGGGCTGCGCGCAAGTGTCGAAAGCTATTCGATCAAGCGGTTAGAGCCCTTCTACGCCTTCGAGCGCGGGATGCCGCTCGATAATGCCAACGTCGCTCTCGCCAATCTCCAGGCCAATCTTGAGCTCGGTGACGTTCCTTCGATTTCCGAGGAGGCCAAGACTGCAGTTCGCGCCTACAACGAGGATGATTGTCGTTCAGCTTTGACGCTGCGCGATTGGCTTGAAAGCCAGCGCTAAGCTGATCGCCGACGGCGTGGAAGTACCTCGTCTGCAGCCTGGCGACGGCGCGCCGAACGGGAAGATCACGGACTGGCTGATCAGGATCAACGCGTTGATCGAAAGGCTGACGGCCGATGTTCCAGCCGATCCCGCGGAAAGAAACGCCGAGCAGCAAGCCCGTTGGATCATGGCCAATATCGTTGATTGGCACCGCCGAGAAGAAAAGGCCGCATGGTGGGAGTATTTCCGGCTGGCCGATCTGTCCGCTGAGGAATTGCTTGAGGAGCGCACCGGACTTTCCGGGCTTGTTTTTGTTGACGTTGTCGGCGGCACCGCAAAGGCGCCGATCCATCGTTACCGTTTTCCGCCGCAAGAAACCGAGATTCGCGGCGGCGAGGAGCTCCGCCATATCGGCGGCGACAAGCTCGGCAAAGTCGAGGCAATCTCGTTCGCAGACAACACCATCGATATCAAAAAACGACAGGACACCGCTGGCCTGCATCCGCAGGCCGTGTTCGCCCACTCCTATGTCGATACGAAGGTCATGGCCGAAGCACTCTTGCGCATCGGCGAATATGTCGCCAACCACGGCCTGCAGGGCGACGGACCTTACCGGGCAGCACGCGATCTCCTGATCAGACAGCGCCCGCGCGTCGGCGGCGAGCCGCTGCATCGCGACGAAGAGACCACAGTCGAGGCCGCCGTTCGGCTATGCGCATATCTGGCAGGTGGCGTCTTACCGATCCAGGGACCGCCGGGTGCGGGCAAAACCTTCACCGGCGCGCGCATGATTTGCGAGCTGGTGCGCCGCGGCAAGACGGTCGGTATTACAGCCAACAGCCACAAAGTGATTCGCAACCTGATCAACGCGACGATCAAGGCCGCTGACGAATTACGCATCAAGCTACAATGCTGTCAGAAGGCCGATGAGGTTGAAGAGCCGCAGCACCGCCTTTCCTTCGCTAGGAATAATGAGGAGCTGTTCGCCGCGTTGGGCGGCGGTGCATCGGTCGGCGGCGGCACGGCCTGGCTGTGGTCACGCCCAGACGCGGCCGAGACAGTCGACGTGCTGTTTGTCGATGAAGCCGCGCAGATGTCGCTCGCCAATGTGCTTGCGGTGTCGCAGGCAGCAAAGACCGTGGTGCTGATCGGCGATCCGCAACAGCTCGATCAGCCGACGCAAGGCAGCCATCCGGAAGGCACCGATGCATCAGCACTCGACCACATTCTCTGCGGCGAACGGACCATCGGTCGGGACCAAGGACTGTTCTTGGAAGAGACCTGGCGGCTGCATCCGGCGATCTGCGCCTATACTTCCGAACTCTTCTACGACGGCAAGCTCCGCTCAAAAAAGGGTCTTGAACAACAGGTTATCAAAGGTGCAGGACCCGTAGTTGATTCTGGGCTTTACTTTTTGCCTGTCGCGCACAATGGCAATCAAAATTGCTCGCCCGAAGAGGCGCGGGCAGTCGGCAAGCTTGTGCGGGCGATCCTTGCTTCCGGTACGACTTGGGTGGATCGAGACGGGAAAGAGCAGCCGATTACGCTCGATGATGTCGTCATTATCACGCCCTACAACGCGCAGGTCTTCGAGCTTCAGCAATGCCTGCCCGGCGCGCGCGTCGGCACGGTGGATAAGTTTCAGGGCCAGGAAGCAGCGATCGCCATCTATTCGACCGCGACCTCAAGCCATGCCGATGCGCCCCGCGGGATGGAGTTCCTCTACAGCCTCAACCGACTCAACGTCGCCACATCTCGTGCCAAATGCGTGTCGATCCTCGTCGGCTCGCCACAGATCTTCGAGGCGGAGTGCCGCACGCCGCGGCAGATTCAGTTAGCAAACGCCTTCTGCCGCTTGGTCGAGATGGCGGAGCAGCTCACCATCGAGTAATGCAGTAGAATCCGATGCGCATTCAGCTCAGGACGTCGGCACGTTGCAAAGCATGTACTGGATCGAAATTCGAACCGTGCCGCCAGTGAAGCTCCCGCTCGTGGCCGTGATGACGATCGACGTGGCAGAATAGAAAGCGGTCGGGCCGATGACCCCGGTGTTGTTTGATCCGGCCGACGTGCCGAGCGAGCCGCCGAATTGCGTGGTGTTCCCCGAGACGCCGACTCCGAATGACGGGGCGCCCGTGACCGCGGTTACGACCAGCTCCGAAACCGCAAAGACGATCGCGCGGTTCGGGATTTGAATGGTCGAGGTCGTCGAGCTGCCGGATAGCGTAATCAGTTGTTCGAGAACACCGAACAGAATTTGCGACCCGTTCGGCCCTTGGGCGACCGTATTCAACTGGGGCGGCGAGGTCTGCGCCAGGATCGTCCACTGGGTTGATCCGTTGCATTTAAGGACGAGGCCGGCATAGGCGGCGGCGAGCACGGCACTTGTCGCACCGTCGATGGTATCGGTGCCGGCGCGCGCCACCGTGATTGATTTCGTCGCCGAGCAGTTGCCGGTTTCGTCTGTGATCGTCAGCTGGCAACCGGCCGGAAACGAAGTTGCCGCCGGCAGCGTGACCGTGCGCGCCGCCGTCAGCGCCGTGTAGGCGATGCTGCGATCCGTGGTCGCCGCCGAATAGTTCGCATCCGATACGGTAGTGCGGCCGATCGTTTGCGTTTCCGCGAGCTTCGCCGCGGGCCAGCCGCCCGCGGTCGCGCCGTCCTGAACGACCACGCGGTTGTTGGTGGTGTCGACCACCATTTCGCCTTGTGCGCCCGTGAAGCCGGCGACCTGCGAAGAGGTGCCACGCCGATACTGAACCTGGACGGCGGTTGTCATGCTAGGTTCCGATTGTAATTTCAGATTTCCGACGGTCGGTCAGGCAGCCCCGAGATCGACATCGAATTCGACCGGCAGCGTGAATGGCGTGCCGAGTCGTCTTCCACGCCGACGCTCTCGGTCACGAGTCCGAAGTCGAGGGCATTGCCGAGCAGCATTGCTTCAGCCACCGGGTGATCGATGGCGGTGCCGGTCGGCGTATAGGTGTACGCGGTACACGACGAAAGACTCTCAATGCC
>JASHRY010000319.1 GCA_030037105.1 Xanthobacteraceae bacterium | reverse complement strand
TCATCGGCAGGATGCGCGCCAGATTGCGCGAGCCGACCGGCTCGCCGGTCGCCAGATAGCTCTCGACAATCTGGCGAAAAATCTCGCGCGAACGCTCGTTGAGCTGAGCAACGCCCAACTGGCTCGCGGCAAGCGGAAGGTCATGGCTGGCCAAGGTTAATTCCTCGCCTCGCAGCAGATTTGTCCACTTGAGCCCTCCTTTCAAGCGTCGGCGTGGCAGCAAGCCACGACAGCGCGAGCGAATGTAAGCGGCCCTCTTGAGCATGATCTGGAAAAGGGGAACCGGGTTTCCGAAAAGATCATGCTCCGCCAAGAAGCCGGAGCGTTTGCGCCCTTGTCGGTCGCGGCGCCCGATCCTACAAGACTTGGGCCAAGATCAGCCAGGCTTGGCGCGGCGCCACGCGCGGCCGTCAGGAGAGACCCGATGCGGCCGAGCCGCCGACAACCCGACGAATTGCGCCCGATCTCGCTCGAGCGCGGCGTGGTGAAATTCGCCGAAGGCTCCTGCTTCGTGAAGTTCGGCGACACCCACGTGCTGGTCACCGCGACGCTGGAGAATCGTCTGCCGCCCTGGCTCAAGGGCCAGGCGCGCGGCTGGATCACGGCCGAATACGGCATGCTTCCGCGCGCCACGCTGGAGCGCACGCGCCGCGAGGCGTCGGCTGGCAAGCAAACCGGGCGCACGGTGGAAATCCAGCGGCTGATCGGGCGCAGCCTGCGTTCGGTCGTCGATCTCAAGGCGCTCGGCGAACGCCAGATCACCATCGACTGCGACGTCATCCAGGCCGACGGCGGCACCCGCACCGCCTCGATCACCGGCGCCTGGATCGCGCTCCACGACTGCCTCGCCTGGATGAAGACGCGGCAAATGATCGAGCAGGAGGTCTTGCACGACCATATCGCGGCGATCTCCTGCGGCGTCTATTCCGGGGTTGCGGTGCTCGACCTCGATTACGCCGAAGATTCGCGGGCCGAGACCGACGCCAATTTCGTTCTCACCGGCTCCGGCCATATCGTCGAGGTGCAGGCGACCGCGGAAAAATCGCCGTTCTCGGAAGAGCAGCTCGCCGCGTTGCTGGCGCTCGCGCGCAAGGGCGTGGCCAAGCTCATCGACCTGCAGAAGATGGCGGTGATGTAGCGGCGGACGGAAGACGGATGACGGACGACAGACAGGCTGAAAACGCATCGCCGAAAATTCGCGGGAACCTCCGTCCTCCGTCGTCCGTCGTCCGTCGTCCAGTTCACGGCCGCCTCGTGATCGCGACGCACAATTCCGGCAAGCTCATGGAAATGCGCCAACTGCTGACGCCGTACCGGGTCGAGGCCACATCGGCGGGCGAAATGGGGCTTCACGAACCGGAGGAAACCGCAACGACGTTCCGCGGCAATGCGCGGCTCAAGGCCGAGGCCGCCGCCAAGGCGACCGGGCTGCCGGCCTTTGCCGACGATTCGGGTCTCGTGGTCGATGCGCTCGACGGTGCGCCGGGCATTCGTTCGGCGCGCTGGGCCGGGCCGAACCGCGATTTTGCGCGCGGCATGGAGAAGATCGAAGAAGAGCTGCGCGCGCGCGGCGCGACCGCGCCGGCGCGCCGCAAGGCGCATTTCATCTGTGCGCTTTGCCTCGCCTGGCCGGACGGCCATGTCGAGGAATTCGAGGGGCGCGTCGACGGCGCGCTCGTCTGGCCGCCGCGCGGCCCGAACGCTTTCGGCTACGACCAGATGTTCCTGCCCGACGGCGGCAGCCGCACCTTCGGCGAAATGTCGAGCGAAGAAAAACACGGCCTGCCGCCGCGCGGAAACGGACTCTCGCATCGGGCCCGCGCTTTCCTCAAGCTCGCGGAGGCGTGCCTTGAGCGACGGTGACAATCTTTTGCCTTCGCCGCTTACGGAGGAGATCGGATCGCGAAGCGATCCGGGAGGGGGAGGACGAGAGAAAGGACCCGCGAAAGACGAAGAAAAAGCCCTCGGCGTCTACATCCACTGGCCGTTCTGCCTGTCGAAGTGCCCCTATTGCGACTTCAACAGCCATGTGCGCCGCGCGCCGATCGACGAGGCGCGGTTCGTGCGCGCGTTCAGCGCCGAGATCGCGGCGACCGCGGCGCGGGTGCCGGGCCGCATTGTTTCCACGATCTTCTTCGGCGGCGGCACGCCCTCGCTGATGCTGCCGGCGACGGTCGCCGCCCTCATCGACGCGGTGGCGCGCCACTGGCGCATCGCGCCCGACGCCGAGGTCACGCTCGAGGCCAATCCGACCAGCGTCGAAGCCGGGCGTTTCCGCGGCTATCGCGCCGCCGGGATCAACCGCGTCTCGCTCGGCGTGCAGGCGCTCGATGATCGCGCGCTCGCCGAGCTTGGACGGCTGCATTCGGCGCGCGAGGCGCTCGATGCGCTCGCCGTCGCCCGCGGCGTTTTCGGCCGCTATTCGTTCGACCTCATCTACGCGCGGCCGCAGCAGACGCCGCGGCAATGGGCAAGCGAGCTGCGCCGCGCCCTCGCCGAGGCCGGCGAGCATCTCTCGCTCTATCAACTGACCATCGAGCCGGACACGCCGTTTGCCGCATTGCATGCGACGGGCAGGCTCAAAACACCGGACGAGGATACCGCGCGCGCCCTTTACGACACGACGCAGGACATTTGCGCCGCGCACGGCCTGCCGGCCTATGAAATATCGAATCATGCACGGCCAGGCGGCGAATGCCGGCACAACCTCATCTACTGGCGCGCGCACGAATATGCCGGCATCGGGCCCGGCGCCCATGGCCGGCTCGACATCGACGGCGGCAGACACGCCACCGCGACCGAAAAACGGCCGGAGGCCTGGCTCACGCGCGTCGAGCGCAACGGACACGGCCTCGTCGTCGACGACGTGCTCACGCGCGAGGAGACGGCCGACGAGTTCCTGCTCATGGGGCTGCGCCTCGCCGAAGGCATCGATCCGGCGCGTTACGCGGCGCTGGCGGACCGCGCGCTCGACCCGGCGCGCATCGCGGCGCTGCGCCAACACGGCCTTGTCGAGACGACGGCGGCCGGACGCCTGCGCGTCAGCATGTCCGGTTTTCCCCTGCTCGATGCGGTGGTCGCCGACCTCGCGGCTTGAAACGAGGGTGGCCTTGCAACGTGCAAAGCCATGGAAAGGCCGAAGGAGGCAGTGTACCCCGCTCCACCCCGCTCGCAACGGCCTGGGAGCTTTTGGCGCAGCACGATCTTTCGGAGACCCGATTTCCGCTTTTCCGGATCCTGCGCTAAATGGCCGACGATCCGAAACTGTGCGGCGCCGGAGAGATGATCTGCGCGCCCGAGGGCGTGACGCGGAACACCGCAAGCCCGCGCTCGTTGGTCCCGTCGGGGCGGAAGCGGAACAGACCGTCGATGCCGGTAAAGCCCGACGGATTGGTCAGAACGGGCGTGCTGAACCGTTGCGGGCCTTGTGTCTTCACCAGTGCGGCGACGAGCGCAACCGCATCGTAGGCGAGCGTTGCCGTGCGCGCCGGCTCCTGCCTGTAGCGCGCGCGATAGCGCATGGCGAAATTGCGGAAGCCCGCGGAATCCGGCCCCGCGTACCAGCCGCCGGCGAGCGCCGGCGTCAAGAAAATGCGCTGATCGTCCCAAAGGCCGGTGCCGAGAAACTGGATCTTCTTGGTGTTGACGCCGTTGGCGACCAGCATCTGCACGACCGCCGGCACGGCGTCGCCGCCGTCGGGGATAAAGAGGGCGTCGGCGCGTCCGGCCGCTTGCGCGACATTCTTGATCGGCGCGGCCATGGCGCTTTTGTCGTGGGAATAGCGCTCGAGCGCGACGATTTGGCCGCGGTGGCGCGCGACGGCTTGCTTGAACGCCGCTTCGACCACCGTGCCATAGGGATTGTCCGGAACCAGGGCGGCAAACGAATGCTTCCCGGTCGAAGTCGCATATTGCACGATGCGCGCGACGTCCGATTCCGGCAGAAAGCTCAGGAGATAGACGCCGCTTGAAGCGACATTGGTGTCGGTCGAGAAGGCAATCACCGGCACGTTGCGCGCCCGCGCTACCTGCCCGACGAGACTCACCGACTGCGCGAACAACGGCCCAAGAATGATCTCGGCACCTGCATCGAGCGCCTGTTGCGCACCCTCTCGCGCCGGTTCGGCGCCGCCACCGTCATCCTTGACGAGAAGCTGGACGTTCGGAGAGCTGAATTCGCTCAGCGCCATTTCCGCCGCGTTGCGCATCGCCTGCCCGGCAACGCCGGCATTGCCGCTCGCCGACAGCGGCAGGATAAGACCGGCCTTGACCGCGCCCGTGCCGATTGTCGTGCCGGGCGCCGTCGGCACGCTCCGCGACGGCGGGGTCGAGGAGAAATACGGAAGCGACGAGAAATAGTTGGAAGCCCCGGAACAGCCGGTCAAAAGGGCGCCGGCCGTGGCCAGCAGGCCCGCCAGCGAGCGGCGCCGCGTCGTCCCCGTCGCCAACTCCTGAACCTGCACTTCCGGTGGCACGGCGGTTCTCCTTGACGGCCTGAGCGCCGGCAACATACGGCAACGCCAATCTGACATATTGGGGGCGAATGGTTAACCAAGCAAAAAAGATTAAAGATCTCACCCCGCCATGCCCCTCTGGGCGGGCCGCGGGCTAAAGTGCCGTCGATGGACAAAGCGCACGACAAGCGCCCCGACCGACACGATCGCGCTGAGCGCCGCTACGTCCTCGGAACCCTTGCGGTCGAGGTGGCGAGGCTCGCGCCCGGATTGCATGTGGTGGCGACGCCGATCGGAAATTTGGGCGACATCACGGTGCGCGCGCTTGCCGCGCTCGCGGGTGCCGATCTGATCGCTTGCGAGGACACGCGCGTCACCCGCAAGCTGTTGGCGCGTTACGCCATCACGACCCCGCTGACGCCCTACCACGACCACAATGCCGCCAAAGCGCGGCCGATGCTGTTGCGGCGGCTCGCCGACGGTGCCGCCATTGCGCTCGTTTCGGATGCCGGCACCCCGCTCGTGTCCGACCCCGGATACAAGCTCGTGCGGGCTGCGCAGGAAGCCGGCCACTTGGTCACGGCGCTGCCCGGCCCCTCGGCGCTGCTCGCGGCACTCACGGTCGCCGGCCTGCCCACCGACCAGTTCCACTTTGCCGGCTTCCTGCCGGCCAAACGGGCCGCCCGGCGCGCGCGCATCGCCGAACTCGCCCGCATTCCCGCAACCCTCGTCCTGTTCGAAACCGGGCCGCGGATCGCGGCGACACTCGCCGATCTCGCGGCCGAACTCGGGTCGCGCGAGGCCGCGCTCTGCCGCGAGCTCACCAAGATCCATGAGGAGGTCCGGCGCGGCGATCTCGCGACGCTCGCCCAAAGCTCCACCGCGGGCGAGGTGCGCGGCGAGATCGTTCTGGTGGTCGCGCCTGCGCCGCGCGCGGAACGACCCGCCGGCGACGATGCCGACGCCTTGCTGCGGCAGGCCCTGGCGCGGGGCTCGCTCAAGGACGCCGTCGGCAACGTGGCGGACGCGACCGGACTGCCGCGGCGGGAGCTTTACCAGCGCGCGCTCGCGCTCGCCAAAGAGGTGCGCGGTGTGGCGCCGCGCTAAGCCGCCCGGCCCCTTTGACCGGCCGCTTGCGCCGCGGCCGCGCCGGGAACGCGTCGCCGCGTTTCGGCGCGGGCTCTCGGCGGAGAGCCGCGCCGCCATGCTGCTCATCGCCAAGGGCTACCGGATCGTCGCCCGGCGCTGGAAAACGCCGTTCGGCGAGATCGACATCGTCGCCCGCCGCCGCCGCACCCTCGTCTTCGTCGAGGTCAAAGCGCGCGGGCGCGCCGAGGAGGCGGCGGAGGCGGTGACCGAGCGCACGAAGCGCCGCATCGGCGCCGCCGCCGAACTGTGGCTCGCTCACCATCCCGACGACATGCAGCGCGACATCCGCTTCGACGTCATCCTGGTCGTGACCGGCGGCATGCCGCGGCATATCGTCAACGCCTTCGATGCCGGCCGCTGAATGCCGCGGCGCGACCCTTCGGCACCGTAGCCGCCGGCGGCAAAATTGCGTAGAGGTTTTCTCTCCTCGTTCATTGAGCTCGATTGACAGATGCGCTTGAACGTCGCCGTGCAAATGGACCCGATCGAGCGGATCAATATCCGCGGCGATTCGACTTTCGCTTTGTTGCTGGAAGCACAACGCCGCGGGCACAAGCTGTCCTATTACACGCCCGACCGGCTCGTCCTGCGCGAGGGCAAGGTGTCGGCCGCGGTGCGGCCGCTCGCCGTGCGCGATGCCGACGGCGACCATTTCACGCTCGGCGAGACCCGGCACGCCGATCTCTCCTCGTTCGACGTGGTGCTGCTGCGCCAGGACCCGCCGTTCGACCTCGCCTATATCTCCACGACCCACCTGCTCGATCGCATCCATCCGCAGACCTTGGTGGTCAACGATCCGACCCACGTGCGCAACGCGCCGGAGAAACTCTTCGTCACCGAATTTCCCGACCTGATGCCGCCGACGCTCGTCACCCGCGACCTCGAGGCCATCAAGGCGTTCCGCGCCGAGCACGGCGACATCGTGATGAAGCCGCTATACGGCCTCGGCGGCCAGGCGGTGTTCCGGCTCAAGCACGACGACCTCAATTTCGGCTCGCTCTACGACCTCTTTGCTGCCGCGTTCCGCGAGCCGTGGGTGGTGCAAAAATTCCTGCCGGCGGTAAGAGACGGCGACAAGCGCATCATCCTCGTCGACGGCGAGTTCGCCGGCGCGGTCAACCGCGTGCCGGCGGCAGACGACCTGCGCGCCAACATGGTGCGCGGCGGCGTGCCCGAGGCGACCGAGCTGTCCGCGCGCGAGCGCGACATCTGCGCGCGGCTCGGCCCGGCGCTGCGCATGCGCGGCCTCCTCTTCGCCGGCATCGACGTGATCGGCGGTTTCCTCACCGAAATCAACGTCACCTCGCCCACCGGCATCCGCGCGGTGAAGAATTTCGGCGGCCCCGACATCGCGGCGTTGATCTGGGACAAGATCGAGGAAAAGCGCTGAGCGAAGTCATGCCGCGGCTCTTGAAGGATTATAATCCTCGCAATTTCCGGCTTATGTTCATGAATTGTTCTTGATGGTGCTTGGCGATTATATCTATTGCAAACCACATCGATATGTAGTAGGCTGATTCCATTGGAGAACAGCCATGACGGAGCTTTCAAAACTGACTAAGGATGCTTTTCATAGAGAAACGCAAGCCTTTGAATTTCTTGAGGAAACCTTGTGGGCCAGTGGTCCAGTTTGCCCGCATTGCGGCACGGTTGGAAACGCCACGAAATTGCAGACCACAGGAGAGCCAAAGAACGGCAAGCGACAAGCGCGGATCGGCCTCTGGAAGTGCAAGGAGAAGGAATGTCGGAAGCAATTCACGGTCAAAGTCGGGACCGTGTTCGAGCATGGTCGTATCCCGCTTCATAAGATGTTGCAGGCTGTCTATCTGCTTTGCTGCTCGAAGAAGGGCATTTCCTCGCACCAGCTACACCGCGTGCTAGGGATCACCTACAAGGCGGCTTGGTTCCTCGCGCATCGCATTCGCGAGGCTATGCGGGACGGTAAGCTGTCGCCCATGGGTGGCGCCGGTCAAACCGTGGAAATCGACGAAACCACGCAGGGACGCCAAGCAGGCGCGCCCGGCGAACTTCCGGTTCGCACCTATGGCGGCTGGGCTCACCGCAACATCGTTCTCACTCTCGTTCAGCGCGGCGGCGAGGCGCGCAGCTTCCATGTGGATGGCACGTCGATTGCCGATCTGCTGCCGATCATCCGCAAGAACGTAAGGGCAGAAAGCGCCGTGATGACGGACGCGGCCAGTTGGTACAAGCACATGAACAAGGATGGTGCCTTCGCCAGCCATGATCGCGTTGACCACACGAAAGACGAATACGTGCGCCGTGAGGGCGACAAGGTCATCACCACCAACACGGTTGAAGGCTACTATTCGATCTTTAAGCGTGGCATGAAGGGCGTCTATCAGCACTGCAGCGAGAAGCACCTGCACCGCTACTTGGCTGAATTCGACTTCCGGTACAGCAACCGCGTGCGCCTTGGGATCGACGACATGGCCCGCACGATCAAGGCGCTGCAGGGCGTCAGCGGCAAGCGGCTTACCTATCGAAATCCTAACGTCACCGCAGCCGAGTAGTTGCCAGCGCAAGCAGGCAAAACGGCTAGCGGAAGGTGTGCAACTTGAATTCGATTTCGAATCGACCGGCAAAAAACGCTTGACACGCAGTCTGCCGGAACGAATCAGAAACCATGAATAATCAATAACTTGCGTAAACGCTTGAGATTCCTAGAGGAATCAACTATATCTAGCGCAATCCAGCGAGGGATACTCGTTGGAGGGAGAGGGTGTTTCGCCCTCGGCGGGGGCTACTCAGGCCCCCGTACTTTTTATGGCAGTCGCTTCTGCCCCCATCCTTCGATAATGCGCGTCGTCGGATTCCGCGCGTAGTGTTCTCGTTCAAGTATATCAACGATCAGCTTGCCAAAGCGCGCTACCATTGGTTCACCGGTGAACTGCGATTTAATCGCTTGATGGCTCGGATGCGCGATCATCTCAACCAATTGAAGTCCGCAGATATTTGCGTCTTTGGCGGCAAACTTTATTTCTCTCGAGGTTAAGCATCGTTGCACAACATTGGCCGGAATATGCTCCGTTCCATGATCGTATATGTACGAAAATGAGTCTTTCAGACGTTTGTCCTGCTTTTTGAATCTGGGTTCTGCAACGACATCCCCTGTTAGGTGCTGCCTGTTGAGCCAAAGAACATAACGTTCGACGAGGGCACGCATGCAATAGTGATATGGGTCAAACTGCCAAACAATGTATTTGCGAGCATGCTCCTGTTTATCGATCATGACTGTACTAGCGATGTACGGCAGACGTTCTATTAGAGTGAGTAGCTCGACTTCCCATTTGGCATTTGTCGCCGGATTCCAAAGAGATTCAAACGGCGGTTCGCGGCGCTTAATCTCTCGCCGATGTAAAATTACGGTCTTATAGGGCGGATCGTGGCCAAAAAGATCGGCCTTAAGGGCTTCGATGGCGGGGGTAATTTTGGTAAGGTGGGCCTTAGTCTTAGTGATTATGCCCGTGAGGCTTAGATATCTCTCGGACGGATTCTTAAGATCGTCATTCCCTACCTCATCGATGTAGAGGCGACACGACATGACACGCGCAAAACCCCGACCGCAACTTGCAGAAGAAAACAAACAGCAAGTTGCAGCCTTCCGCAAGGCCGCCCGCGAACTTGGCTGCGACGACAATGAGGAGCGATTTAAGGACGCTCTACGGACGGTTGCTAAGGCAAAACCGGCAGAGAAAAGTGAAAGGCTGCCTCGGCATAAATAGCCGCAAATGGCGAATTAAATTGGGTTTTTTGGTGCGTTTCCGATCAAAAGATAGAAATGATCCTGTTTGGATTTGTCGTCAAATATCCCCCACTGTCCAGGAATCTCTGTTGTCTTGAGGATGTCGACTAAAGTTCTGAGATTACCAAGCTCCGATGGCCACTGATCTTCTGGTTTATTTATTATTTTGGCTTGGATTGATGGCGTGATTCCGACCGCAAGTCCCGTGAATTCTGGTTTGAGATTGGAAAATAAGCAATTAGCCGAATATTTCCAATCGTGGTCCTGCAAAATGCCTGCAAATTCTTCAACGAATGCGCGTGATCCGGCATCGGGCAGGCATTGAATGCTTATGCTAAAACGCTTCTCTTTCGGCACAGCATCTAATGCGCGTGCAAGTGTAGTTTTCTGAGCGTCCGTTAAGTGCCAAAAGACCGGAGTTACAGCATATCGGCGCTGTAGGTTCGTGTCTGTCTGACTGACCTGTTCCTGAATGTAAAACGTGAGTGCCCCGTAGCCGGCAGTAATGACTATATCCGCAGCAACGCCGCGGTCGCAGGCGCGGTGCTGGAGGACGTGGCGCGGCCGGACGCCGGCGGCCTCGCGCTCCTGCGCGAAGCCGCCGACGCGATGCGGCTCTCCGCGCGCGGCTACCACCGCGTGCTGCGCGTCGCGCGCACGCCGACGAGATCAGGCGCGCGGCATAGTGCGCAATCCGATCACATTGATCGGATTGATCCGATTGCGCCTCGGCTTTTTGGTGGAGCGTGATTTCGGAAAACCGATTCCTCATTTTCCGGATCGTGCTCTGGGGGCGGGCGGCGCCGGCTGCGGCGGCCTTCATCATCCGATCCTGTTTGTCGAGTCGACCAAGACCGCCCAGGCCAAGCCGCAGGCATGGTTCGAAAATATCGGCTATTCGGTATCGCCGGCCGGAACGAACTTCATGGCCATTCACAAGGACGATAAGTGTCTGGCCAATTTCAGACCACGGGCCGCCGTAAGCTTCATCCGCCGCCATTGGCAACGTTGATCGCCCCGTGCATGCCGATCGCGGTGAGAAATTCCTGCCGGGTCTCGGCGTGGTCGCGAAAAACCCCGAGCATGTGGCTGGTCACCATGACGACGCCGGGCTTATGCACGCCGCGCGTGGTCATGCATTGATGCGTGGCTTCGACGACCACGGCGACGCCGTGCGGCTTGAGCACTTCATCGAGGCACGTGGCGATCTCGGCCGTCATCTTCTCCTGGATCTGCAACCGTCGCGCATAGACCTCGACCAGCCGCGCCAGCTTGGAAATGCCGACGATGCGGGCGCGCGGCAGATAGCCGATATGCACCCGTCCGACGATCGGCGCCATATGGTGCTCGCAATGCGATTCGAAGCGGATGTCGCGCAGCACCACGACCTCGTCGTAACCGCCGGCCTGTTCGAACGTGCGCTTGAGATAGTCGCGCGGATGATCCTGGTAGCCGGCGAACCATTCCTCATAGGCGCGCACGACGCGTCCCGGGGTGGCGCGAAGCCCTTCGCGGTCGGGATCATCGCCGGCCCAGCGAATGAGCGTGCGCACGGCGGCCTCCGCCTCTTCGCGCGTCGGCCGCGGCGGCTGCGGCGGCCGGATCGACCCGGACGTCCGCGTCCGCGCCCGCGAGTTTTTCGAATTCACGACTTTGTCCATTCGTTTTCTCCGGTCGCGCCATGTACTGCGATGAATTCCGATCGACAAGCCGCGGCAACGTTAACAAAGCATCAACCGTCGCTCCAATCGCCGTTCGCGCCGGCAAGGGTTGCGCAAGGTTCATAGGCCAAAAACGCGTCAGTATATCGACTAATCGGCGCCGGCGCGGCTTGTGGCCGAGGGCCGCGGGGCCGGCGCACCAAGCGGGACCGGGACCATGCGCCAGCGCGCCACTCTCCGAAAGCCCGCCATCTTCACCCGCCGGCTGTTCTCTCTCTCGATACGCTCGGTCGCCATCACGTCGATGTCGTTCGCGGTCGCCTTTGGCTTTCTGTCGGGCGCCACTTCGCCGCAGGCGCATTACGATCCGTTTTCGTTCGCCATCGGGGTCGCGGCGCTTTTTGGCGCCGCGTGCGGAGCCATCGGCATCCTCGCATCTCGAGTTCGCCAGATGAAGGCCGAGCTGCGCGACCTGGAGGCTCGCTTGGAGGCGGCGGCGGATCGCAACTGGGAAATCAACGAAGCGCAGGAGCGCACCAAAGGCTTTTTCGAGGCGCAGGGCGACGTCATCGTGCGCCGCGACGGCGCCGGCGCCATCACCTACGTGAACGATGCGTTCTGCGCGCTCGCCGGCCGCGCCCGCGAAGACCTGCTGGCGACGACCTTTGCGCTCCCGGTCGAGGAGCAGAGCGAAACGCGCGTCCTCCCTGACGGCACGCGCGTGCACGACCAGAAAATCGCCGCGCCCGACGGCGCGCGCTGGATCGCCTGGCGCGAAGTCGCCGTGTGCGCCGACGGCGGCAGCGAGACGCAGAGCGTCGGCCGCGACATGACCGAGCGCGTGCGCGCCGAGCGGGCGCTGGCCGAGGCGCGCGATCAGGCCGAGGCGGCCAGCCACGCAAAGTCGCGCTTTCTCGCCATGGTCTCGCACGAGATCCGCACGCCGCTCAACGGCATTCTCGGCATGGCCGATCTCCTCGGCGACACTCAACTCACGCCCGAACAGGCGACGTATCTCAAGGCGATGAAGACGTCGGGAGAGACGCTGCTGTCGCTCATCGAGGAGGTTCTCGATTTCTCCAAGATCGAGGCCGGCCGGCTCGATCTGGCGGCGCGGCCCTTCCCGCTCGCGGCCCTGGTCGAGGAGGCGGTCGAACTCCTCGGACCGCGCGCCCAGGGCAAAGGCCTCGAAATCGGCTGCTACGTCGATGAGCGCCTGCCGGTCCGCGTCGTCGGCGACGACGCCCGACTGCGCCAGGTGCTGTTCAACCTTGCCGGCAATGCCATCAAGTTCACCGAACGCGGCGGCGTTTCCATCATCGTCGAGCCGGGCGCGCAGCGCGACGCGACCGTGATATCGGTGCGTGACACCGGTATCGGTATTTCGCCCGAAGACCGGGCGCGGATTTTTCTCGAATTCGAACAGGCCGACGGCGGCTTGACGCGAAAATTCGGCGGCACCGGCCTCGGTCTCGCCATTTCCAAACGGATCATCGAAAGCATGGGCGGGTCGCTCACCGTCGACAGCGCGCCCGGCGAAGGCGCGACCTTCCGCGTCAGCATCGCGCTGCCGCGCGCCGACGGCGCCGGCGCCGGCGATCCGGCGCTCGTGCCGCCCGATCTTGCCGGCAACAACGTCCTGATCGTCGCGCCGGCCGCGATCGAGGCGTCCTTGATCGCGCGCCGCCTGCAGCGCTGGGGCGCGAGCGCGAAAATCGTAGGCGACGACCAAGTGGCGAAATCGCTGTTGCCGGAGCAGCTCTGGAGCGCCGTGCTGGTCGACCACGCGCTCGGCACGCCGGCGTGCGCTGCGCTCGCGCGCCTGGCCGCGGCGGTGCCGCGGCGGATCGTGCTCGTCACCCCGGCCATGCGCAACGAGCTAGCCGCGCTGAAGGAG
>JASHRY010000318.1 GCA_030037105.1 Xanthobacteraceae bacterium | reverse complement strand
AAGTCCCGCGTTTCAAGGCGCCCATGACGACTGTCGATCAGGTCGCCCCGCCGCTCGACCCGGCTGCAGCGGTACCTTCGCGGGTCGCCTCCCGGCTCATCGGCGCGCTCGCGGTCGGCATCGCGCTTCTCTCCGCTACCGCTACCTTCCTCGTGCTTTCCGGCATGACTCCGATCGCGCCGGTTCACGAAGTCGTGGTCAAGCTCCTCCTCGGCAACGCCGCGACCGGGCTTTTCCTGCTCGCCATCATCGGGCGGGAGGTTTGGATGGTAGTGCGGGCGCGCCGGCGCGGCTATGCCGGCTCGCGACTGCACATTCAAATCGTCGGCCTGTTTGCGGTGATCGCCGCGGTTCCAACCATCCTCGTCGCCATCGTGGCGTCGACGACGCTCGATCGCGCCCTCGACCGCTTCTTCTCGACCCGCACCAGGGCCATGATCGAGCAGTCGCTGATCGTGGCCGATGCCTATGTGAGCGAGCATGTCCAGGCGATCCGCGGCGAGATCCTGGCCATGGCCTTCGACATCAGCCGCGCCAAGCCCATGTTCGATCAGGACCGGGAGCGTTTCCAAAAATTTTTCACCGCGCAAGCCACGGCCCGCGGCCTCTCCGCCGCTCTGATGATCCACTCCGACGGCTCGACCATAGAGCGCGCCGACGTCAAGATGGACAAGGCGATCGTGCTCCCTTCGAAGCAGCTCCTGGAGAAGATTACCGAAACCGAGCCGCAGGTCGCGCTCATTGCGGAAGGCAACCACGTCGCCGCCGCGGTCAAGCTGCACGGCTATGACGACACCTACCTTTACGTCGCGCGCATGCTCGATCCGCGCGTCGTCCAACAATTGCGCGCCACGCAGGAGAGCGTCGGGGAATACGCCAATCTCGAAGCGCGCCGCCTCGGCATCCAGATTGCCTTCTGGTTGATGTTCTCGGTCATCGCGCTCATCGTTCTTCTCTCCTCGGCCTGGATCGGTCTCGATTTCGCCAACCGGCTGGTCGCCCCGATCCGCCGCCTGATCGGCGCCGCCAATGTGGTCTCGACCGGCAATCTCCAGGTCCAGGTGCCGATCCGCCGTTCCGAGGGCGATCTCGCCCAGCTCGGCGAGACCTTCAACAAAATGACGCAGGAATTGCGCACGCAGCACGACGACATCGTGCGGGCGCGGGATTTGATCGACAGCCGGCGGCGCTTCACCGAAGCGGTGCTGGCCGGCGCCTCGGCCGGAGTCATCGGCGTCAACGCCGACGGCCGCATCACCATTCTCAACCGCTCGGCCGAGCGGTTGATCGCGCGAACGGAAAGCGACGTGCTCGGCCAGCCTCTCGGCGAGATCGCGCCGGAGCTCGCCGATATTTTTCACGCCGCGCGCAACGGCAACCAGCGCCTGGTCCAGCGCCAGGTCGCGGTCAACCGCAGCGGCCAGGAGCGGAATTTCTCGGTGCGGGTGACCAGTGAACAAGCCGCCGAATCCGACCACGGCTACGTCATTACCATCGACGACATCACCGAACTCGTGCTCGCCCAACGCTCCTCGGCCTGGGCCGATATCGCGCGGCGCATCGCCCATGAGATCAAGAATCCGCTCACGCCGATCCAATTGTCCGCCGAGCGGCTGCGCCGCAAGTACCGCGGCGTGATCGCCGACGATCCCGCGGTGTTCGAGCAATGCACAGAGACCATCGTGCGTCAGGTCGACGACATCAAGCGCATGGTCGACGAATTCTCGCGCTTCGCGCGCATGCCCACGCCCGTCATCGCCGCCGAAGACGTGGCCGACACCGTGCGTCAGGTCGTCTTCCTGATGCGCGTCGGCCATCCGGACATCGACTTCGAGGTCGAGCTGCCGGCCGAGAATATGCCGGCGCGCTTCGACCGGCGGCTGATTTCCCAGGCGCTCACCAACATCATCAAAAACGCGACCGAAGCGATCGGCGCGGTGCCGCCCGCCGCGCTCGGACGCGGTCGCGTCACGGTGAGCGCGCGTCACGACGGCAAGGAAGTCGTCATCGACGTGATCGACAATGGCGTCGGCCTTCCCAAGGACAACCGCGCCCGCCTGCTTGAGCCCTACGTGACGACGCGCGAGAAGGGCACCGGGCTCGGACTCGCCATTGTCGGCCGCATTCTCGAGGAGCACGGCGGGCGTATCGAGCTGCGCGACGCCTCGGAAAAAGCCGCCGGCGCCCGCGGCGCATGGATGCAGTTGCGCTTTACGGCTGAGCCGATCGCCGCCGAGTCGGCAGAACTGCGCAAAGCGGCGGTGTGACCATGGCGTCCGATATCCTGATCGTCGACGATGAGGCCGACATCCGCGATCTGGTCGCCGGCATCCTGCAGGACGAGGGCCACGGCACGCGGACGGCGGCCAACGGCGACGCGGCGCTTGCCGCCGTCGTCGCGCGCCGCCCCAATCTCGTGTTCCTCGATATCTGGCTGCAGGGCAGCCGGCTTGACGGCTTGCAACTGCTCGACGCGCTCAAGCAGGAGCATCCCGAACTGCCGATCGTGATGATCTCCGGCCACGGCAACATCGAGACCGCGGTGTCCGCCATCAAGCGCGGCGCCTACGACTTCATTGAGAAGCCCTTCAAGGCCGATCGGCTCATCCTCGTCGCCGAACGGGCGCTGGAGAACTCGCGGCTCAAGCGCGAGGTAAGGGAGCTCAAGCAGATCGCCCCGCTCGCCACCACGCTCATCGGCCACTCGTCCGCCATCAATCAACTGCGGCATACAATTGGGAAAGTCGCGCCGACCAACAGTCGCGTTCTCATCGTCGGGCCCCCGGGCAGCGGCAAGGAACTCGCCGCCCGCACCATTCACGCGCTCTCCGAGCGCGCCAACGGACCGTTCGTCGTGATCAACGCCGCCGCCATCACGCCGGAGCACATGGAGGTCGAGCTGTTCGGCGTCGAGGCGGGAAACGGCACCCAACGCCGCAGGGTCGGCGCGCTCGAAGAGGCCCATGGCGGCACGCTGTTCATCGACGAGATCGCCGAGATGCCGCGTGAGACACAGAACAAGATTCTGCACGTCCTGGTCGACCAGACCTTTCAGCGCGTGGGCGGCAGCACCAAGGTCACGGTCGATGTGCGTATCATCTCCTCCACCAGCCGCAATATCGAGGCCGACATCGCGGCGGGAAAATTCCGCGAGGACCTCTATCATCGGCTGTCCGTGGTGCCGATCCGGGTGCCGCCGCTCGCCGAGCGACGCGAGGACGTTTCCGAACTCGTCGAATATTTCATGACGCAGATTTCGCACACTACCGGCCTGCCTAAACGCAGGATCGGCGCCGATGCGCTTGCCGTGCTGCAGTCGCACGATTGGCCCGGCAATGTGCGGCAACTGCGCAACAACATCGAGCGGCTGATGATTCTCGCCGGCGGCGAGCCGGATGCCGTCATCACGGCGGCGATGTTGCCGACGGACGTCGGTTCCATGATTCCCTCGATGCCGAACGGCAACGGCGGCGAGCGCCTCATGAGTCTCGCCCTACGCGAGGCGCGGGAAGTGTTCGAACGCGAATACCTCCTGGCGCAAATCAAACGCTTCGACGGCAATATCTCGCGCACCGCCGAATTCGTCGGCATGGAGCGCTCGGCGCTGCACCGCAAGCTCAAGGCGCTGGGGATCGACTAAGGGCGGACGACGGATGGCAGACGACAGAGGACAGATAGGAAGTCCCGGCGCCATCCGTTCTCCGTCTTCTGTCGTCTGTCCGCTGTTTTCCGTGGTCTATCGTCCGTCCGCTGTCGTCCGATGAGCCGGATAGCCTATGTCAACGGCCGCTACCTGCCGATGCGGGAGGCCAAGGTCCACGTCGAGGATCGCGGCTACCAGTTCGCCGACGGCGTCTATGAAGTCTGCGAGGTACGGGGCGGGCGACTCATCGAGGCACGGCGTCATCTGGCGCGGCTGCAGCGCTCGCTCGCCGAATTGCGCATCCGCATGCCGATGTCGCTCGCCGCGCTCGACATCGTGCTGCGCGAGGTGATTGCAAAAAACCGCGTCGGCTACGGCATCGTCTACCTGCAGGTGACCCGCGGGGTGGCGCGGCGCGACCACGCGTTTCCGGCGCTGGAAGTGGCGCCGAGCATGGTGGTGACGGCGCGCGCGCTCGACAGGGTGCGCAACGAGGCGTTGGCCGGCAAAGGCATCGCGGTCGTCAGTGTGCCGGACAACCGCTGGGGCCGCGTCGACATCAAGACGACTGGGCTTCTACCCAACGTATTGGCGCGGCAGGCCGCGGTCGAGCAGGGCGCCCGCGACGCCTGGTTCGTCGATCAGCACGGCGCCGTGACCGAAGGCGCCGCGGCCAATGCCTGGATCGTCACGTCGGCCGGCGCGGTGGTCACGCGACCGGCCGACCACGCCATCCTGCGCGGCATCACCCGGACGGTCCTGTTCGACGTCATCAAGGAGCAAGGACTCCGCCTCGAGGAGCGGCCATTCACGCTCGCGGAAGCCTATGCCGCACGCGAAGCCTTCGTCACCGCGGCGAGCCAGATCGTGCTGCCCGTGGTCCGCATCGACGGCCGCGTCATCGGTGACGGCAAGCCGGGGCCGGTGGCGACGGCGCTGCGCCGCGAATTCCATCGCTTTGCGGAGGCCGGATGAACCGGCGCGATCAGGCGAGCAGGCCAAAACGTGGTCTCCGTTCCGGTTTTGCCGCGAACCGGGGCTTGCATCGCCTCTGCCAGTAGCCTCTAATAGTTGGCCGCGCCGGCCAAGAATAAGGCGGGCAAAACAAACCTGTAGGATGGTTGAACGCGGCATCGCCCATCGCGTGAGTGCGGTTTGCGTTGGGTTTGCTTTAGCTCAATCCACTCCACTCCTTCCCTTCTGCCAAGCCGGGAAGGGAAGGGCAGCAAGAAAAGACCCGCGGGGCAGGACCCCGGTACAAGAACGGAAACAACGGCCATGGCAGCCGACCGCGCACAAAACCTGCAAGACACTTTCCTCAATCACGTCCGCAAGAACAAGATACCGCTCACCATTTTCCTGGTGAACGGCGTGAAGCTGCAGGGCGTGGTGACGTGGTTCGATAATTTCTGCGTGCTGTTGCGTCGCGACGGGCATTCGCAACTCGTCTACAAGCATGCCATCTCGACGATCATGCCCGGTCACCCCGTCCAGTTGTTCGAAGGCGCCGAAGACGCCCCGGCTGCGGAAAAGGTTTGATTGGAGCCGCGCCGTCGCGATAAGCGCTCGCTTCCCCCGCCCGACTCGCTCCCGCATGCCGGCGAAGGTCGAGCGGGCGGCCTATCGACCGGCCGCGCGCTCGTCATCGAGCCGGTGCTCCGACGCGCGCCCGCCAAGTCGGCGTCAGCCGCGCGTCCGGCGCCGGCTCGGCTCGACGAGGCAATTGGGCTTGCCCGCGCCATCGACCTCGATGTCGGGCAAGCCGATGTGGTCGCGCTCAACGCGCTCAGGCCGGCGACCTATCTCGGCACGGGCAAGGTCGAGGAGATCGCTGGACTCGTCAAAACGCTCGCCGCCGGCATCGTGGTGATGGACTGCGCGCTCTCGCCGGTGCAGCAGCGCAATCTGGAGAGGGCCTGGAACGCCAAAGTGCTCGACCGCACCGGGCTCATTCTGGAGATTTTCGGACGGCGCGCGCGCACGCGCGAGGGTGCATTGCAGGTCGAGCATGCGCATCTGACCTATCAGAAAGGCCGGCTGGTTCGCTCCTGGACCCATCTCGAGCGCCAGCGCGGCGGCTTCCGCTTTCTCGGCGGGCCGGGCGAGACCCAGCTCGAAGCCGACCGCCGCATGATCGAGGAACGCCTCGCCAAGATCGAGGCCGAGCTTGCCAAAGTGAAGCGCACGCGCGCGTTGCACCGCGAGAGCCGCCGCCGCGTGCCTTATCCGACCGTGGCGCTCGTCGGCTACACCAATGCCGGCAAATCGACGCTGTTCAACCGCATGACCCAGGCGAGCGTCGCCGCGGCGGACATGCTGTTCTCGACGCTCGATCCGACGCTGCG
>JASHRY010000317.1 GCA_030037105.1 Xanthobacteraceae bacterium | reverse complement strand
GGTTCTGTCGCTGTTCACCGGCCACGGCGCCGACGTGTTCTTCCACGCGGCCCTGAATCTCGGGACCGCGGACAGGCTCTACGCGGCAGAGGAGAAGCTGCCGCTCCTGCTCGCATTGTCGCCGACCATCATGATGATCGGCGGCTTTCTGGTCGCTTGGTATTTTTATATGCGCCGGCCGGATCTGCCCGAGGAATTGGCGCGCCAGCAACATCTGCTCTACGAATTTCTGCTCAACAAATGGTATTTCGACGAGATCTACGATTTCCTCTTTGTGCGCCCGGCGATGCGGCTTGGCCGCCTGCTGTGGAAGGGCGGCGACGGCTTCATCATCGACGGCTTCGGTCCTGACGGCGTTTCCACGCGCGTGCTCGACGTGACGCGCAACGTCGTTCGCCTGCAGACCGGTTATCTCTACCATTACGCCTTTGCCATGCTGATCGGCGTCGCCGCCTTCCTCACCTGGTTCATGTTCTCCGGAGGGCACGGATGACGAGCTGGCCGATCCTCTCCGTCGTCACCTTCCTGCCGCTGGCCGGCGCCTTGTTCATCGCGCTGCAGCGCGACGACGAGGCGGGCGTGCGCAATGCCCGTTGGGCCGCGCTCTGGACCACGCTCGTCACTTTCGCGGTCTCGCTGATCCTGCTCTGGCGCTTCGATCCGAGCTCGCCTGAGTTTCAATTCCTGGAAAAGCGGCCGTGGCTCGGCGGCGCGATCACCTACGCCATGGGCGTCGACGGCATTTCGCTGCCGTTCGTGATCCTGACCACCGCACTGATGCCGATCTCGATCCTGGCGAGCTGGGAAGCGATCCAGAGCCGGGTGCGCGCCTACATGATCGCCTTTCTCGTGCTCGAGACGCTGTTGGTCGGCACCTTCTGCGCGCTGGATTTGGTGCTGTTCTATCTGTTCTTCGAGGGCGGCCTGATCCCGATGTTCCTGATCATCGGCGTCTGGGGCGGCCCGCGCCGGGTCTATGCCAGCTTCAAATTCTTCCTCTACACGCTGCTCGGCTCGGTGCTGATGCTGCTCGCCATCATGGCGATGTACTGGCAGGCGGGCACCACCGACATTCCGACGTTGCTGCACTACAGCTTCCCGCGCACGCTGCAAATCTGGGCCTGGTTCGCCTTCCTCGCCTCGTTCGCGGTCAAGCTGCCGATGTGGCCGGTGCATACCTGGCTGCCCGACGCGCATGTCGAGGCGCCGACCGCCGGCTCGGTCATCCTCGCCGCGATCCTCTTGAAGTTGGGCGGCTACGGCTTCCTGCGTTTCTCGTTGCCGATGTTCCCGCAGGCCTCGGTCGAGCTGGCGCCGCTCATTTACGCGCTCTCGATCGTCGCCATCGTCTACACCTCGCTGGTGGCGCTGATGCAGGAGGACATGAAGAAGCTCGTGGCCTATTCCTCGGTGGCGCATATGGGCTTCGTCACCATGGGGCTGTTCGCGATGACCGCGCAGGGCGTCGCCGGCGGCATTTTCCAGATGATCTCGCACGGCATCGTCTCGGCCGCCTTGTTTCTGTGCGTCGGCGTCGTCTATGACCGTATGCATACGCGCGCGATCGCGGCCTATGGCGGGCTGGTCAACCGCATGCCGGTCTACGCCTTCGTCTTCATGGTGTTCACGCTGGCCAATATCGGCTTGCCCGGCACGTCGGGCTTCATCGGCGAGTTCTTGACGCTGATCGGCACTTTCCGGATCAACAATTGGGTGGCGACTTTGGCGACGCTGGGGACGATCCTGTCCGCCGCCTATGCGCTGTGGCTCTACCGCAAGGTGATCTTCGGCAAGCTGGAGAAGGCCAGCCTGTTCAACATCACCGACATCGGCTGGCGCGAGATCGTGGTGTTGGCGCCGCTCGTGATCCTGACCATCGTCTTCGGCATCTATCCGCAGCCGGTGCTCGACATTTCGGCGGCATCGGTCGCGCAATTACTCGACAATTTCCAGCACGCGGTCGGCAACGTGCAAGCCGCGGCGCTGGCGAGGTGAGGCGATGAATGCCGCTCTGACCATTACCGCCGTCGTTCCGCTGCTGCCGGAGCTGGTGCTCGGCCTCGGCGCCATGGCGCTGCTGATGGTCGGCGTCTATGCCGGCGAACGCGCGGTGCGCTTCGTCGACGGCGCGTCGATCGCGCTCCTCCTGCTCGCCGGGCTGATCGTGCTGGCGCTGCCCACCGGCAAGCTCGTCACCTTCAGCGACAGCTTCGTGGTCGACGGCTTCGCCCGCTTCCTGAAGATCCTGGCCATACTCGGCTCGGCCGCCGCGATCGCGATGTCGATCGACTACGCCAAGCATGAAGGCCCGCAGCGGTTCGAACATTCGGTGCTCGTCGTTCTTTCCACTCTTGGCATGCTGATGCTGATCTCGGCCGCCGATCTCATCGCCCTCTATCTCGGCCTCGAATTGATGAGCCTGCCGCTCTATGTGGTGGCCGCGAGCCAGCGCTCCTCGCTGCGCTCGACCGAAGCCGGCCTCAAATATTTCGTGCTTGGCGCGCTGTCGTCGGGAATGCTGCTTTACGGCGCCTCGCTCGTCTACGGCTTCACCGGCACGGTGAATTTCGCCGGCATCGCGCAATCGGCGGCGGCGGCCGGGCCGGGATTGATCTTCGGGCTCGTCTTTCTGTTCGCCGGCTTCTGCTTCAAGGTCTCGGCCGTGCCGTTCCATATGTGGACCCCGGACGTTTATGAGGGCGCGCCGACGCCGGTCACGGCCTTTTTTGCCGCCGCGCCCAAGGTGGCCGGCATGGCGATGTTCGTGCGCGCCGCGGTCGCCGCCTTTCCCGGCATCACCGCGCAATGGCGGGAGATTCTGGTCTTCGTCTCCATTGCCTCGATGCTGCTCGGCGCCTTCGCCGCCATCGGCCAGCGCAACTTCAAGCGGCTGATGGCCTATTCCTCGATCGGCCATATGGGCTTCGCGCTCATCGGGCTCGCCGCCGGCACATCCGACGGCGTGCAGGGCGTCCTCGTCTACATGGCGATCTATCTCACCATGACGCTCGGCGTATTTGCCGTGATCCTGTCGATGCGGCGCAGCGAGGGGATGGTAGAATCGATCGACCAGTTGGCCGGCCTCGCGCGCACGCATCCGACCATGGCGTTCTTCCTGGCGATGCTGTTGTTCTCGATGGCCGGCGTGCCGCCGCTCGCCGGTTTCTTTGCCAAGTTCTACGTCTTTCTCGCCGCGATCCACGCCGGGCTCTACGCGCTTGCCGTGATCGGCGTGCTCGCGAGCGTCGTCGGCGCCTATTATTATCTGGCGATCGTCAAGATCATGTATTTCGACGAGCCGGCGGAAGGATTTGCCGTCATGCCGTACGAACTCAAGGTGGTGCTTGCAGTTTGCGGTTTGTTCAACATTCTCTTCTTCCTCTATCCGGGGCCGCTCGTCGGCGTCGCCAGCGCGGCGGCCCATTCGCTGTTCTGATGCGGCTTCATTCCGCGGCGGCCGCGGCGGGTTATCGCCTTTTGGCCCATGAAACGCTGCCGTCGACCAACACCGAGGCGTTGGCGCTGGCGCGCGCCGGCGCGAGCGGTCCGCTCTGGGTGACGGCGCAGCAGCAGACGGCCGGCCGCGGCCGGCGCGGGACCGCGTGGATATCCGCGCCAGGCAATCTCTACGCCACGCTGCTCTTACGCGATCCGGCGCCGCCGGAACGCGCCCCGGAATTGTCGTTCGTTGCCGCACTTGCCGTGCATGACGCGATCCTCGACCGCGCGCCGGCCTTGCGCGGGCAACTCGCCCTCAAATGGCCGAATGACGTTCTCTGCGGCGGCGCCAAGGTTGCCGGCATTTTGATCGAAGGGGAGGGCGTCGCGGGACAGCTCTCCGTCGCGGTCGGCATCGGCGTGAATTGCCGGCGCCATCCCCGGCAAGCGGCTTATCCCGCAACCGACCTCGCCGCGGCGGGCGTCGATGTCCCCGCCGAAGACTTGTTTGCGGCCTTATCCGGCACGATGTTGCAACGGCTCGTCGCGTGGCGTCGCGGCGCCGGCTTTCATGTCACGCGCGCCGATTGGCTCGCCCGCGCCGTCGGTATCGGCGCCGATATGCGGGTTAAGCTTCCCGGCCGCGAGTATTGGGGGCGCTGCGAGGCGCTCGACGAGCGCGGCCATTTGTTGCTGCGCCTCGCCGACGGGAGCCTGCAGATCATCACCGCCGGCGCCGTCTTCCCGGTGGCGGGCGAGCGCTCGGCGCGCGTGGCGGCAAGGGGGAGCCTCGACTGATGGCGGCGAATGAGCTTGTGTTCGCGCCGCTCGGCGGCGTCGGCGAGATCGGGATGAATCTCTCGATCTACGGCGTCGGCGACGAGCGCCGGCGGCAATGGCTTATCGTCGATTGCGGCGTCTCCTTTGCCGCCGAGGAGCAACTGCCCGGCATCGATCTCCTCCTGCCGGACGTCCGCTACCTGATCGCGGAGCGCCGCAATATCGCGGGACTTGTCCTGACGCACGCCCACGAGGACCATATGGGCGCGCTGATCGACCTGTGGCCGCGCCTCGGCGTGCCGCTTTACGCCACGCCGTTCACGGCCGCGTTGTTCGAAGCGCGGCGCCTGTCCGAACCCGGCGCGCCGAAGATTCCGGTCAATGTCGTGCCGCTCGACGGACGCCTGCCGCTCGGCCCGTTCGACGTTGAATTCATCAATGTCGCCCATTCGATCCCGGAATCGAATGCGCTGGCGATCCGCACCCCAGCCGGCACCGTGTTGCATACCGGGGATTGGAAGATCGATCCCACCCCGCTGATCGGCGCGCCGACCGATCGGGCGAAGCTCGCCGCGCTTGGCGAGGAGGGCGTGCTCGCGCTCGTCGGCGATTCCACCAATGCGATCCGCGACGGCCGCTCGCCCTCCGAATCCGAAGTGGCAAGAACGCTCGCCGAATTGATCCGCGCCGCACCGGGCCGCGTGGCGGTGACCACGTTTGCCTCCCACGTCGGACGCATCCGCGCGGTCGCCGATGCCGCCCGTGCCGCGGGCCGCGAAGTCGTGGTGATCGGACGGGCGATGGAACGGGTGGTGCAGGTCGCGCGCGAAACCGGCTATCTCGACGGCGTGCAGGATTTCCGCGGCACCGAGTCTTACGGCTATCTGCCGCCCGACAAGGTTTTGGCGCTGTGCACCGGCAGCCAGGGCGAGCCGCGC
>JASHRY010000316.1 GCA_030037105.1 Xanthobacteraceae bacterium | reverse complement strand
TCGGCCGCCTTGAGGCATTCGCCGAGCCGTGCGCCAAACGACAATATGGCGATCTTGTTGCCTTCGCGGATGACGCGGCCCTTGCCGATCTCGAGCGGATGCCCTTGCTCGGGCATCGTCACGCCGCGGCCTTCGCCACGCGGATAGCGCAGCGCCGAGGGGCGATCGTCGATCGCCACCGCCGTCGCCACCATATGCACTAGCTCCGCTTCGTCGGCCGCCGCCATGACCACGAAGCCCGGCAGGCAGCCGAGATAGGCGACGTCGAACGCGCCGGCATGCGTCGGCCCGTCGGCGCCGACGAGGCCGGCGCGGTCCATGGCGAAGCGCACCGGCAGGCGCTGGATGGCAACATCGTGGACGACCTGGTCGTAGGCGCGCTGCAAGAAGGTCGAATAGATGGTCGCGAAGGGCTTGAATCCCTCGGTCGCCAGTCCGGCGCAGAAGGTGACACCGTGCTGCTCGGCGATGCCGACATCGAAGCAGCGTTGCGGAAATTCCTTGGCAAAGAGGTCGAGGCCCGTGCCCGACGGCATCGCCGCGGTTATCGCGACGATCTTCGCATCCTTGCGCGCTTCCTTGATCAGGCTCTCGGCAAACACCTTGGTATAAGCCGGCGCCGCCGGCTTCGATTTCACCTGCGCGCCGGTGGCGACGTCGAACTTGACGACGCCGTGGTATTTGTCGGCGGATTTTTCCGCCGGAGGGTAGCCCTTGCCTTTCTTGGTGACGACATGAACGAGGAACGGTCCGTTCTTGGCGTCGCGCACGTTCTTGAGCACCGGCAGCAAATGATCGATGTTGTGGCCATCGATCGGACCGACATAGAAAAAGCCGAGCTCGTCGAACAGCGTGCCGCCAGTCACCAGACCGCGCGCATATTTCTCGACCGCCATGGCCCGCTTCGCAAGCATGCGCGAGGGCATGCGCTTGGCGATCCGGCGCACGAATTTGCGCACGCGCGTATAGGCGCGTCCGGAGACGAGCCGGGCAAGATAGGCCGAAAGCGCGCCGACCGGCGGCGCAATCGACATGTCGTTGTCGTTGAGCACGACGATGAGACGCGAGTTCATCGATCCGGCATTGTTCATCGCCTCATAGGCCATGCCCGCCGACATGGCGCCGTCGCCGATGACGGCGATGACGTTGTGCGGCTTGCCTTCGAGGTCGCGCGCGACCGCCATGCCGAGGCTGGCGGAGATCGAGGTCGAGGAGTGCGCGGCGCCGAACGGATCGTATTCGCTCTCGGCGCGCTTGGTGAAACCGGACAGCCCGCCGCCCTGACGCAGGGTGCGGATACGATCGCGCCGGCCGGTGAGAATCTTGTGTGGATAGGCTTGGTGACCCACGTCCCACACCAACCGATCGGTGGGGGTGTTGAAGACGTAGTGGAGCGCGACGGTGAGCTCGATGACGCCGAGTCCGGCGCCGAGGTGGCCGCCGGTGACCGCGACGGCGTCGATCGTCTCCTGCCGCAATTCATCGGCAAGCTGGCGCAATTGGCCGGGTTCGAGCCGCCTGAGGTCGCTTGGCGTTTTGACGAGGTCGAGCAAAGGAGTCTTGGAAGGAACAGTCACGCGAATGCTCCGTGTTATCAGCCTTAGGGGCCTTGGCGGCCTAAATGGCGGTATTCGTGCCGGCATGCGCCCGTCCACCGGCACACACGCCAAAACTTTCAGTATCTACACCATTTCGGGCCGGAATGGCAATTTCGCTGACGCGCCTCGATCGGAACTGTAAGCTGCCGTCAGGCCTTACATGTCGGGTCGCACTTGGATTTTTGCCATGGCTCGGTATGGCTGGAGTAAAGTTTTTGACGGTGTCCTTCCCCTTTGGTCGGCCTCAAGCCGGCCGCCGTGGCGGCGAAACGCCGCAAGCGCATGAATTGAGGCGTCGTGGCTCTCGAAACCTATCGAAAGAAGCGACAATTCGACGTGACGCCGGAACCGCGCGGTCGCCGTGGGTCCTCCGGCGGGCGTCGCTATGTGATTCAGAAGCACGCGGCGCGCCGCCTGCATTACGATCTGCGGCTCGAACTCGACGGGGTGATGAAGAGTTGGGCTGTCACGCGCGGCCCAAGCCTCGACCCCGACGAAAAGCGCCTCGCCGTTGCGGTCGAGGACCATCCGATCGAATACAACGCCTTCGAGGGCACGATCCCACAGGGCGAGTATGGCGGCGGCACGGTGATGATCTGGGATCGCGGCAGCTGGCGGCCCGAGGGCGATCCGCATAAGGGTTACGCCAAGGGTCACCTCGTTTTTGATCTCGACGGCGAGAAGCTGCACGGCCGCTGGCACCTGGTGCGCATGCGCTCGCGCGAGCACGACCACCACGAGAATTGGCTGCTGATCAAGGGCAAGGATGAAGAAGCCCGTGGTCCAGGCGACAAGGATATCCTGGCAGAGAAGCCGCGCTCGATCGCGACCGGCCGTTCCATCGAGGAAATTGCCGCCGGACACGGTGGGAAGAAACGCGTTTGGCACAGCAACCGCGCGAGCGATCCCGCCCAACCGCAAGACCAAGCGCAGTTCCGACGGAAAATAAGGACGCTTGCGGCACGGCCTCCGGCGCGGCCAGGAACGAAAGCCAAAGCCGACGCCCATGGCGCCGGGAGCAAACGACGTGAAAAAAGGCGGCCGGCCCGCGCGACATTCCATGCGCCGCTGCCCGACTTTATTCCGCTCAGTCTCGCCACGCCCGCCGACAACGCGCCGAGCGGTCCGGGCTGGCTCCACGAGGTCAAATTCGACGGTTACCGAGTGGAAGCGCGGCTCGATCATGGCAGCGTGCGGTTGCTCACGCGCAAACAGCAGGATTGGACGCGCCGATTCAAATCCATCGCGGACGCGGTCGCCGCGCTCCCAGTCGCGACCGCGTTCCTCGACGGCGAAATCGTCGTCGAGGACGAGAACGGCATCAGCGACTTCTCGCTGTTGCAGTCCGATCTGAAAGAAGGGCGCGATCGCTTCGTCTATTACGTCTTTGATCTTCTTCATCTCGACGGCCGCGATCTGACCGGGGAGCCTTTGGTCGCGCGCAAGGCGGCGTTGGCACGGCTGTTGCAGGACGCCGGCAAGACCGGCCCGCTGCGCTATACCGACCATTTCGAAGAAACCGGACCGCTTATCTTGCGCCATGCCTGCGCCATGGGGCTCGAAGGCATCGTCTCCAAGCGGCGCAACGCGACCTATTGCTCCGGCCGCAGCGAAAACTTCATCAAGAGCAAATGTCGCGGTCGTCAGGAATTCGTTGTTGCCGGTTACACGCCGTCGGCGGCATTGCCCAGGGCCGTGGGGTCGCTGATCGCCGCCGTTCATGAGGACGGCGAACTTCGCTACGCCGGGCGCATCGGCACCGGCTACACGCAAGAAACGGCGCGCGAGTTGTGGAAGCGCCTGGGAACGTTGCGCACCGACCGGCGGCCGATCGCGCTGCCGGCGGACGAGCGGCGCAAGGACGTCGTCTGGGTGAAGCCGGAACTCGTGGTCGAAGCCGGGTTCGCCGGCGTTACTCATGGCGGCGTGCTGCGGCAGGCCGCGTTCAAGGGCATCCGCGAGGACAAGGCGGCAAGAGACATAGTCTGGGAAGTTCCGGCGATGCGAACGCAAAGTCGGCCGGCGCACGGTACAGGAAATGTGAGAGCCGTGCCGGCGCGCGCAAACGAAGAAAGCAGAAACAGAAAAAACAAGAACGTGGAAGTCGCCAATGTGCGCCTGACGCATCCCGACCGCGTCTATTGGGCGGATGTCGGCGTGACCAAGAAGGATCTCGCCGAATACTACGCCGCGGTCTGGGATTGGATGGGACCGCATATCGTCGGCCGGCCACTGGCGATCGTGCGTTGCCCGGAAGGAACGGGCGGCGAGTGCTTCTTTCAGAAGCATGTCGCCGATAACGTGAGATCATCGCCGCTGCGCCATGTCGTCGCCGCCAAGGAGCACGACGTGATCGCGGTTGAGAATTGCGGGGATCTCATCGCCCTGGTGCAGTCTGCGACCTTGGAGTTCCACGTGCGCGGCTCGCGGCTCGACAGCCTGGAGACCTGCGACCGCGTCGTGTTCGATCTCGATCCGGGGGAGGGGGTGGCCTGGCCGCAATTACTCGCCGCCGCGCGCGAGATCCGCGAGCGACTCAGAGCGGAAAAGCTCGAAAGCTTCGCCAAGCTCTCGGGCGGCAAGGGCATTCACGTCGTGGTGCCGATCGCCGGCGCCGACTGGGACACGACCAAGCTCTTTACCCGACGCATCGCTGCGGCGATGTCTGCCGACAGCCCGAAACTCTATCTCGCCAAGATGACGAAATCGCTGCGCAAGGGCCGCATCTTCATCGATTATTTCCGCAACACGCGCGAGGCGACCGCGGTCGCGCCCTATTCGACGCGGGCGCGCGCCGGCGCGCCGGTCTCGGCGCCGCTGACCTGGGAGCGGCTTTCCCGCACCACTGGCGGCAATGATTTCACCGTGCTCGACCTGAAGAAGCGGCTGCGAGAGGACGCCTGGGCGGAGATCGACAAGGTACGGCAGAAACTACCGGAAATTCGCAAGGGGCGACGATAGTTCATCCCGCTCCTCTTGCTTGCGGGAGAAGGGCGCGTCGCGCGTCCGGTGCGATGGTCTCAACACCGGCAATGACGGGACGCTCACCCCGCGAGCTTGAGGCGTTCGGCCTTGGGCTCGAAACGCGAGCGGAAGATTTCCGCGTCGAGCGGGTCGGCAAAGCAATAGCGCACGAACGCCGCATAATCGTCCTCGACGTACATGTCGAATTTGCCGGCGTATTTGATGAGGAAATCCAAGATCTCGCTGTCGTCGGCAAGCTGGCGGCGCGGCAGCACCACCTGATGCGGGCATTCCGCGTTCAGCTTGCACAGCCAGATGCTCTTTTCGTCCGGGTCCATGGTTGCCTCCGCCCTCGACTCAGACGGCGAATTGTTCTCTTTTTGTTCTCAAACGTCAAG
>JASHRY010000315.1 GCA_030037105.1 Xanthobacteraceae bacterium | reverse complement strand
AGGCGGTCAGGCGTGAGAACACCGGCATTGTTCTTCCGACTCCTGGTCTGTTTCGTTCGATTGGTCTCTTTCGGTCGCCGCCGATGGCGCCGCCCTAAACATGCATATCAAATACATGTTTTCCCCACAACGGCAAAAATCGCATGTCCGGCCTGCCACCGACGGGAATTTGCGTTGCGAATCCGGTCCTGGGGTGGCCTGAAAGCTTGAGCCCCTCAAACCATAAATCGCCGATGACCGCAATGCACCGATCAGCGCAGCGTCGGGGCTCGTTTGCCGCAGCCGGCCGCCGGCGCCGCTGGCAATTTCCGTCCTTGCCGCGGCCACAATGGCTTGATTTTGATCGGAACTTGACACCGGGGGCTTGCCATGTAGGCAGGCTCGCGCAGCAGACTCGACAGGGTGATTCGCGTGATTCGCGCCAAAACCTGTCGGCGGCGTCGGGGCGGCGGGCGTCGGGGCGGCAATGGCAAAGAGCGGTGGCCGCGGGGGCCGGCCGGTCAGGGAAACACGATCATGGCGATTTTCCATGTCGAGCGGATGCGGCCCACGGCCTCGGCGCTCGCCAGAACCGCGATCATGCTTGCGGCCGTCACGGCCTGCGGCGGCAGGGCCGCCGCGCAAGGGGCGGTCCGCTCCGTTCATGGCGACTGGCAGATCCGCTGCGACACCCCGCCCGGCGCGCATAGCGAGCAATGTGCGCTGATGCAGAGCGTCACGGCGGAGGACCGGCCCAATGTCGGACTGACAGTCATCGTGCTCAAGACCAGCGACCAGAAAAGCCGGCTGATGCGCGTCGTCGCCCCGCTCGGCGTCCTGTTGCCCTCGGGGCTCGGCCTCAAGATTGACAACAACGATGTCGGCCGCGCCGGCTTTGTGCGCTGCCTGCCCAACGGCTGCATCGCCGAAGTCGTCATGGACGACAAGCTGATCCAGGAGCTGCGCAACGGCCAGACCTCGACCTTCATCATTTTCCAGACGCCCGAGGAAGGTATCGGCTTTCCCATGAGTCTGAAGGGCTTTGGCGAAGGTTTTGATCAACTGCCGTGAGCGCGTCGGGACGGCTTCGGCCTCACGCGAATTGCGGCGTCGCATGCCTTGCCCCGACGGCAGCGACAATCACGCCATTGCGCTTCGACTGTTATCGATTAGCTTGTTCGTGGGGCTCACATCAGCACTGAAACGGCATGGCCATGGACGGCAAGCAATATCCGGTCACCCACACCGAGGCGGAATGGCGCAAGCTGCTGACGCCGGAGCAGTTCAGGATCATGCGCACCCACGGCACTGAGCCGCCGGGCAGTTGCGCGCTCAATGGCGAGAAGCGAGCCGGCACCTTTTACTGCGCCGGCTGCAATCAGGCGTTGTTCGTCTCGAAGAGGAAGTTTGAGAGCGGCACCGGGTGGCCGAGCTTCGACGATCCGCTGCCCGGATCGGTCGAGACGTCGACCGACCACGGTTACGGAAGGGTGCGCACCGAGGTGCATTGCAGTCGTTGCGGCAGCCATCTCGGCCACGTCTTCGACGACGGCCCGCCGCCGACGCATCTGCGGTATTGCATCAACGGCGTGGCGTTGAATTTTCGACCGGCTTGAGCGTCGGTTTGACCCGGCGTTGCGGCAGGCGCCCGGACATTGTCGCCGCAGATGGCCCGATCCGTCGGGACTGTCGGCGGCGATTTCTTCTCTTCGCGTCCGCCTCGCCCGTGACGAATTCGCAATGACACACGGCGAAATACGCCTTCTTCGGCCGCATCGGCATGAATGACGGCGCTGCTGAATTGCCCGATAATTGCCCGACAATCGCCGAATAAGCGCCGGAACTTCGCAGTCGATGAGCACGGCACGGGAATCGGCCATCCGCCTGTTGCAACTGATGATGATCGCGTCGGTGGTGCTGCCGGCGGCGCTGTTCGCTTATGCCTCCTGGGTGAGCTACGACGACATTCATTCCGTGGCCGACGAGCGCATCCTGCGCTCGCTCGATGTCATGCGCGAGCAGTCGCTCAGGGTCTTCGAGACGACCGATCGCACCTTCGCGGAAGTCAACGAGGTCGTGCGCGGCATGTCGGATGATGAAATCCGTGCCGCGCAGGCGCGCCTGCAATCGCGCCTCCGGCTCATCGTCGCGACGATGCCGCAGTTGCGCGCGATCTTCTTGATCGGCCGCGATGGTCGGCCGCTCGCCGCGAGCACGGCCGCTTCCCTGCCGAATGATGTGAGCTTCAGCGATCGCGATTATTTCCGGGCTCAGGTCGGCCACGATGCCGGAACCTATGTCGGCGAAGTGCACTCGTCGCGCCTGCCCGGCTTCGGCGCCGATGCCTTCGATCTGTCGCGGCGCCTGGAATCGCCCGACGGCTCCTTCAACGGCGTCATCGCCGTGGCGGTGCAGCCGAGTTACTTCGAAAATTTCTACGCGTTGATCGGGCAGCCGCCCGGCAGTTTCTTCGCGCTGGTGCGCGCCGACGGCGCTTATTTGGCGCGCCATCCGATCCCTGCCGACCGCTCGCAGCGGCTCAGTCCGAAAAGCATGTTGCGGACCGCGATCGGCCACGGCCTCGACCATGGCCTGTTCACGGTCAAGTCGCAGATCGACGGCGTTGTCCGCCGGATCGGCTTCCGCAAGCTCCCGGGCTATCCGGTCTATGCTCTCGCCGGCGAGACCAACGCGGCGATCCGGGCCGCATGGCTCTCGACCCTGGGAATGCACTTG
>JASHRY010000314.1 GCA_030037105.1 Xanthobacteraceae bacterium | reverse complement strand
CCGCGCGGCGGTCTCTCCGCCGCCCGCAGCCGAGCGGACCCTCCCCACCGGAATCATCGAGGAGGAACTGCTTGTCATTCCCTACGACCCTTCCGCTTATGACGTCGATCTGAGATACGCCGCGAGCGACCGGAAAGAGCATGGCGCGGCACGCGCCGTTGTTGTTTTCGCTGGCATTACCGGACGTTCGGCGCTTTCATGCCGCGCCAGAGACGCCGAGCCGTGACCGCACTCTTTATCACCGCGACGGGGACCGGGGTGGGAAAGACCTTCGTCGCCGCCTCGCTCATCCAACACTTGCGGCAGATGGGTCACCAGGTCGATGCCATCAAACCAATCGTGAGTGGCTTCGACCCGGCGCAGGCCGCGGCGAGCGATCCCGGGGTGCTGCTCGCGGCGCTTGGCCTGCCTTTCTCGCCGGAAGCCATCGATCGCATTTCGCCTTGGCGCTTTCGCGCCGCGCTGCCGCCCAATCTGGCGGCCCGGAGCGAGGACCGTGACATCGATGTCGCGGCCGTCGTGGCCTTTTGCCGACGCGCAATCGAGCGGCGTCGCGACATCCTGCTGATCGAAGGCGTCGGCGGCGTCATGGTGCCGCTCGACGACCAGCGCACCACCCTCGATGTGATGATGGCGCTGCGCTTGCCGCTCATCCTGGTGACCGGCAGCCATCGCGGCGCCATCAGCCATACGCTCACCGCCCTCGACTCGCTATTGCGGCGCGATATGAACGTGCTCGCAACCATCGTCAGTGAAACGCCGGGCAGCCCCGTGCCGCTTGACGACATGGTCGCGGCTATCGCGCGTTTCACCGAGCCGGTGATCGGCGTGCCGCGCGCGCGGCGCCAGGGAGGAGGTACCGGCTTAGGGAGCGCTTTCGACAGCGTGTTCGGCCCGTCCGGACCGGGCGCCAAGGGCGGCCCGAACACGTAGCCCGGTCGGCCGCCGCCGGCCTGACGGAAGCACCATCCCCAAGGCCGCGGCAGCGCGACCGTATTTGCGGAACCGCGGTCTGCCTTCAGTCTTCGAGACTCGCCACATAGGCGCGCCATCCGCCAAAGCTCGAAATATCGATCGCGCCTTTAACGCCTTCGGCCTCGACGATGAAGCCCTTGGGCGTGGTGCCGTCGGCAAGCCGCAAGGTGCCGATGCCGAGCGGTGCCGGAATGCTGGCGACGAAGCCGCCGAACGGCTCAGGCGCGATGGCCCACACCTCGGTCGCTATGGCGGCGCCTTCTCCGGGCGCAACGCGCATCAGGCCGGGCCTGGGGAGCGGTCCGCCCGGCAGGGCGAACAGGCGGTATTCGGGCAGGGTGGCCACCGCGCGAAGGAAGCGCGCGCGTCGGTTGATCAGTTCGCAATTGAGCGGCATGCCGGTCAGATGCGCACCGACGACGGCTACTTCGATCTCCTCTGGCCCCGCCCGGTCGGAGACGGAAGGCGGTGCCGGGACCGCCACTGCAGTCGCGCCGATCCTGCCGTCCGCGGCGGCATGCAGGCGCGCGCCGAGCGCCGCCAGAAGGCTGTCGCGGCCAGCGGGCGCGATCAGGGTCACGCTCGACGGGAGGCCGTCGCTGCGGAACCGGCCGGGGACGGCAATGGCGCAAAGATCTAGCAGGTTGACGAAGTTCGTATAGGTGCCGAGCTCGCTGTTGGGACCGATCGGGTCGGCTTCCAGGTCGGCGACGGTTCGCGGGCGCGGAAAGGTCGGCACCATCAGGATATCGATCCGGTCCCAGGTCGGCTGCGTCGCGCGGCGTAGCTCGGCGAGCCGGTAGAGACCAGCAAACGTATCGACGGCGGTGTAGGCGGCGCCGCCGGCGATGATGCGCCGCGTGGTCGGGTGCAGCGCTTCGGGCGCGCGCTCGATCAGGCTGCGGATCGCGTGATAGCGTTCGGCGACCCAGGGACCGCTGTAGAGCAGCTCTGCCGTCGCCAGGAACGGCGTCAGGTCCAGCGGGATGAGGCGCGCATCGTGGAGGATGCCGCGCAGATCGGACAGGGAGGCGTCGAAGGCCGCCGCCGACAATGCATCGCCGGCAAAGCGCCGGCTGTCGGCGGCGGGTAGGCCGATTCGAATGCCGGGAGGAACGGCGCCGACCGCGGGAGCGGGTTGGAAACGCCGCGACCAGGGATCGGCGGCGTCGTAGGCGGCCATGACGCGATAGACAGCGGCCGCATCCATGACGGTGCCGGCCAGCACCGATACGGCATCGACGGTGCGGCAGGCCGGTACGACTCCGCGCGCGGAGACGGCGCCAAGGGAAGGCTTCAGCCCGACGATGTTGTTGAGTCCGGCCGGCACGCGCCCCGAGCCGGCGGTGTCCGTGCCGAGGGCAAAGCTGATGATGCCGTGTGCCACGGCCACCGCGGACCCGGCGCTCGATCCGCCCGGCACGTAGGCGGGATCGATGGAGTTGCGGGGAGCGGGATAGAGCGTGCGGATGCCGACGAGGCCGGTGGCAAACTGGTCGAGATTGGTCTTGCCGATCAGGATCGCGCCGGCGTCCAGCAGGCGTTGCACACATGGCGCTGTTTCTTCCGGCTTGTACATGAAGGCGGGGCAGGCTGCGGTGGTCGGCAGGCCGGCGACGTCGAAGTTATCCTTGACTGCAAAGGGAACGCCCCAGAGCGGCTTGGCGGCGGGATCGAAGGCTCCGAGCGCGGCTAGGCCGGCGCGCGCGGATTCTTCGGGCAGCAGGGTGATGAAGATGCCGGGATCGTCAGCCGCGGCGATGCGGCGATAGACTTCGCCAATCACGGCGGCGGGATCGAGGCCGGCGGCGTAGGCGGCATGGAGGGCCGCGATCGTCGGAAAGGGCGGCAGTGTTGTCATGATCAAGACGGCTCGATCACAAGAAGAGTTTCTCCGGCGGCGACCGGACGGCCGGCGCGGCAGAAGATGGCGGCGATCGTACCGGAAACCGGGGCGAACATCTGCAGCTCGGCCTTCATGGCCTCCAGGATAACGATCGGGGTGCCGGCCTCGACGGCTTGGCCTTTCTCGACCAGAATCTTCCAGACGCTGCCGTGAATGTCCGAATGGACCGCATGGCCGTCCGCCGGCGTCTCGATAGGCGGCGGCTCATCGTCGAGGCTCGTCGCCACGGCGCCTTCCATTTGCCAGCGCGCCACCTCCTCGGCGAAGGCCGCCCGCTGGCGGGCACGGAAGGCGGCGATGTCCTCGGCCTCGCGCGCCAGGAACGATTCATATTCGCCGAGGTCGAAGACTTCCTCCTCGATGCGGATGGATTCCCGACCGTCGCGGAAGTCCTCGCGCATCCGGCTGAGGTCCTTTTCGTCCACGGGATAGAACCGCACCTGATCGAAGAAGCGCAGCAGCCACGGCTCGTCCGGCGCAAAGACCGGGTTCCGCAGAAATTTGTTCCAGATCGGCAGGGTCCGGCCGACGAGCTGATAGCCGCCCGGACTGTCCATGCCATAAATGCACATGTAAACGCCGCCGATACCGACCGTGCCCTCGGCGGTGTAGGTGCGCGCCGGATTGTATTTCGAGGTCAGCAAGCGATGGCGCGGATCGACCGGCACGGCGCAGGGCGCGCCGAGATACACGTCGCCCAGGCCCAGCACCAGGTAACTCGCCTTGAATGCGGTCTCGCGCACCTCCTCGCGGCTGGCGAGGCCGTTGATGCGGCGGATGAACTCGACGTTGTTCGGGAGCCAGGGCGCGCTGGCGCGCACCGTTTCGGCGTAGCGCCGGATCGCGCCGAGAGTGGCGCTGTCCTCGAAGGTCATCGGCAGGTGCACCACCCGCGTCCTGACCCGCATCGTTTCGACCCGGGGCAGAAGCGCCTCGGCCGCGAGCAGCGCGTTCAACAGGTCGCGCTGATGAATGATCCGGCTGTCGTAGTTGATCTGCAGCGAGCGCACGCCGGGCGAGAGCTCCAAAATGCCTGGCAGCGGATGGGCGCTCAACTCCTCCATCAGCGCATGGACGCGAAAGCGGAAGCGCAGGTCGAGCGTGTTCGGCCCGTATTCCAGGAGGATGTAGCGGTCGCCGGCCTGCCGATAGGCCACGGCCGGCCGCTCCCCCGCTGCCGCGCGCACGGCCAGCACCGTCGCCGACCCAGCCGCCATGGGCTTGAGGCTCGGTGCTGCGGCCGGCGGCGCCTTGAGCGGCGCGAGCGCGGCGATCGCCTTGTCATGCGCCTTTTCCAGTGCCAGCGCTTCGTTGAAGCGCATCGGCCGGAAGCGGATGCGGTCGCCGGGCTTGGCCTGGCCGGCCTTCCACAGCTCGGCCTTGGCGATGGTGATCGGGCAGACGAAGCCGCCGAGGCTCGGCCCGTCCCGCGTCAGGATGATCGGCATGTCGCCGGTGAAGTTGACGCTGCCGATGGCGTATTCGCAGTCGTGGATATTGGAGGGATGAAGGCCCGCTTCGCCGCCGTCGCTACGCGCCCAGTCCGGCTTGGGCCCGATGAGGCGGATGCCGAGGCGGTTGGAGTTGTAATGGACCTCCCACGCCGTGGCGAAGAACGCGGCAATGGCGTCCTCTGTGAAAAAATCGGGGGCGCCATGCGGGCCGTAGAGAACGCCGATCTCCCATTCGCTCGGATAGGTTGGAATCAGCGCCTCCGGCGTGGCGCAGGGCGCGTCCGCGTCGGCCGCCGGCGTTCCCAGCGGCAGCATGTCGCCGGTGCGCAGCGTCCGCCCGGCGTGGCCGCCGAACTGTCCGAGCACGAAGGTCGAGCGGCTGCCGAGATAGAGCGGCACGTCGAAACCGCCGCGCACGGCGACGTACGACCGGCACCCGGCGACGGCCCGGCCGATCGCCAAAACCTGTCCGGCGCGCACCGGCATCGGCGTCCACCAGCTCACCGCGGCTCCATCCAGCTTCGCGTCGGCGGGCGCGCCGGTCAGCGCGACGACGGCGTCGCAATGAAAGCGCAGGCTGGGGCCGGTTAGCGTGCATTCCAGTCCCGCGGCGCTTTCCGCGTTGCCGACGATGCGGTTGGCGAGGCGGAAGGCGTAATCATCCATCGGCCCGGAGGGCGGCACGCCGACGTCCCAATGGCCGACCCGGCCGGGATAATCCTGGATCGTGGTGAAGGTGCCGGGCTGCACCACCTCGACCGCGCGCGGGCGATAGGGGAAACGCGACAAGGCGCGAGTCGAGACCTCGCCCGCGGCAAAGGCCGACCATTCGGCGAGTTGGCGCAGATAATCGAGATTGGTGGCAATGCCGCCGAGCCGCGTCTTGGCGAGCGCCTGCCGCAGCCGCGCGACCGCGTCGGCGCGGTCCTTCCCGTGTACGATGAGCTTCGCCAGCAGCGGATCGTAGTACGGCGACACCTCAATGCCGGCGGCGACCCAGCCGTCGACGCGCGCTTCGGCCGCGGCTGGGAAGGCGACTTCCGTCAGCACGCCGGGCGAAGGCTGGAAGTTGCGGGCGGGGTCTTCGGCGTAAAGCCGCACTTCGATGGCGGCGCCTTGTGCCGGCGGCAGCACGCGGAGATCGGGCGGCTCGCCGGCGGCGGTGCGGATCATCCATTCGACGAGGTCGATGCCGAGCACCGCTTCCGTGACCGGATGTTCGACCTGAAGCCTCGTGTTCACCTCAAGAAAATAGAACTCGCCGCGCGCCCTGTCGTAGATGAACTCGACCGTGCCGGCCGAACGATATCCGACCGTCGCGCCGAGCTTGGCCGCGGCGTCGAGCAGGCGCGCGCGGATCGCGTGCGGCAGATTGGGCGCCGGCGCCTCTTCGACGACTTTCTGGTTGCGCCGCTGCAGCGAGCAGTCGCGCTCGCCCAGGGCGACAACGCGGCCGCGCCCGTCGCCGAAAATCTGCACCTCGACATGGCGGGCGTCGTCGATGCAGCGTTCGATAAACACGCCACCATCCTTGAAGAAGTTCTCCGCCAGGCGCCGGACGGTCGCATAGGCGGCGGCAAGCTCCGCCGCATCGGCGCAGCGCGTCAGGCCGATGCCGCCGCCGCCCGCGGTGCTCTTCAGCATCACCGGATAACCGAGTCGCGCGGCTTCATCGAGCGCGTCGTCCAGGCTCGCGAGCAGTTCCGTGCCCGGTATTTGCGGCACGCCCGCCGCGGCGGCGATCGCGCGCGCGGCGTGCTTCAGGCCGAAGCGGCGGATCTGATCCGGCGTCGGGCCGACGAAGGCGAGGCCGGCGGCCTCGCACGCCAAGGCAAAGTCGGCGTTCTCGGCGAGGAAGCCGTAGCCGGGGATGATCGCCGCCGCGCCGTGCGCCTTGGCGGCGGCGATGATCAGCTCGCCGCGCAGATAGGTTTCCGCCGGCGTGTGTCCCTGCAGCGCGACCGCCGTGTCGCTCATTGCGACATGCGGACTCGAACGATCGGCGTCCGAATGGACGGCGACGCTGCGAACCCCCATGCGGCGAAGCGTGTGGGCGATCCGAGCTGCGATTTCTCCACGGTTGGCGATCAGCACCGCTTTGAACATCGCAACGCGTCCCCGCGTTCTTCGTTGATCGGTCGCCGCTGTGGCGGTGCCGCGGGAGGAGCCTGCGACGCGCGCGCCGCAACCCGGTATGAGCTTCTCCAGGCAAGGTTCGTACCAAGGCAGCGGGCGCCGTCTCTTCATTGCGGAATTGCGCGCCATCCGCTCAAAGCTCCGCCGTCGGCGGACCTGGGTGCGAAGCAAATAAGGCGGGAAGCGGAGCCCGCGCGATCGATTGCCGGGATTCTCGCCAGTAAAGCCCAAAAGTTGGGCAGCGGATTAGGACAAAGACCACAGCCTGAGCACGGTTTCGACCGTGCCTTCGAGATTGAACAAAGCATGCAGCACGAACGTCAGCAGCGTCGAGGCGCTGCGCCAACGGATCCAGCCGAGGAACAGGCCGATAATGAAAATTTGCAGGATGCCGGTCCAGTCGTACTGGACATGCAGCGCCGCCCAGATGAGCGAGATCGCGACGATCGCCGGCCACGCCGAGCGATCCGAACGCGCCCAGCCGCGGAACAAAAATCCGCGGAACATGATTTCTTCGCCCGCCGGCGCCACGATGATCGTGGCCGCCAGCATGGCTGCAAGCCATCCCTCCGGGGCGGCCGAATTGTAGGACTGAATCTGAAACTGCGTGACCAGGGCGTGGCCGCTGAGCAACAGCAACACATCGCCAAGGACGATCAGGCCGATGAGCCAAAGGAGTCCGGTCCTGACATGGCGTGTCGCCGGCCAGGTGAGCGCCAAATAGTCGGAAATGCGCGCCCGCGCGAGGCGCACGGCGAGCGCAAGGACGGCGATCGTGATTGGCGTGGAGATCAACAGGAACAGTGCGATGAGGACGCCGTTATAAGGCATCGCGACCAGCGACTTCAATGCGCCGGGCCACCATCGCATGACCGCCGCAAGCGCGACGATCTGGCCCGCGAAGAAGGCGAGAACGGTCCAGCCGAGGGTTGCCCAATAGCCCCAAATTCGCATTGAATCTCGCGGATGCTCACGGCACCAGGATGGAGGAACCGGTGGTGGCGCGGCCTTCGAGATCGCGGTGCGCCTTGGCGGCATCGCGCAGCGCGTAGGTCTGGTTGATGGGGACTTTGACCGCGCCGCTGCCGATGACGGCGAACAGGTCGGCGGCGATGGCGAGCAAATCCTCGCGCTTGGCCGCGTAGGTGTTGAGCGTCGGGCGCGTGGCAAACAGCGAGCCCTTGTATTGCAGGATGTTGATGTTGAAGGCCTCGATCTGGCCCGACGAGCTGCCGAAGCTGACGAACATGCCGAGTGGGCGCAGGCAGTCGAGCGAAGCGGGAAAAGTCGTCTTGCCGACGCTGTCATAGACCACCTCGCACAGCTTGCCGCCGGTGATCTCTTTTACCCGCGCGACGAAATCCTCCTCGCGGTAAAGGATTGGATGACGGCAGCCATTGGCGCGGGCGAGTTCGGCCTTGTCCTTCGATCCCACGGTGCCGATGACATTGGCGCCGAGATGGTTCGCCCATTGGCAGAGGAGGAGGCCGACGCCGCCGGCCGCCGCATGAACAAGGACATTCATTCCCTTTTCGACCTTGAAGGTGCGGCGCAGGAGATAGGAGGCCGTCATGCCCTTGAGGAGCATGGCGGCGGCCTGCTCGTAACTGATATTCGCCGGCAGTTTTATTGCTCGGTCGGCGGGCAGCACGCGTTCGCCCGCGTAGCAGCCGAGCCCAATCTGGTAGGCGACGCGGTCGCCGCGCCTGAACTCGGTGACGCCGGCGCCGAGTTCGACGACCTCGCCGGCGGCTTCGTTGCCGACGACGAAGGGCAGGCCCCCCGCCGGCGGATACGCGCCGGCGCGGAAATAGATGTCGATGAAATTGACGCCGCAGGCATGTTGCTTCACGCGGATCTGGCTCGGCCCAGGAGCGGGAATGGTAATATCTTCGTAGGTCAAGACCTCGGGACCGCCGAATTTATGCACGCGCACCGCAGCAACCATTTCTCGCTCCTGTCGCGAACTCTCGCCGCTCCCGCGCGATCATAGGTGGTGGCGAGGACCGCGCAAGGGATCAGCCGGGGCCGCGCAACAGGCCGACGATGACGAAATAAATCGCAATCGCCGTGAGTGCCGCGCCGACCCAGATGGGCGGATTGAGGCCTTGCGCCAGCGCAAACAGCGCGAGCAGGGCCCACAGCACCAACGCCGCCAGGTTGAGCTTGCGCCATCGGTGCGCGCGCACGGGATGGACGAAATGAACGGGCGCGAACGTCGCCGCGGCCAGCACCGCAACCACGACCGCGCCGAGCCAGGGCGCCGGCCTGAGCAGGAACAGATAGAAGGCGACCACGTTCCACAGCGCGGGGAAGCCGCGGAAATAGCCATCCGGCGTCTTCATCCGCCGGTCGGCGAAATAGAGCGCGCCGGTCATGCAGACGATGACGCCGAGCGCCATGGCGACCGGTCGCGGCAACAGCCCGCCGGAGGCGATGGCGTAGGCCGGCACGACGACGTAGGTGGCAAAATCGACGACAAAGTCGAGCATATCGCCCGACCAGCGCGGCAGCGCTTCGGCCACCCGCAAGCGGCGCGCGAGGGTGCCGTCGACGCCATCGATGATGAGCGCGAGGCCGAGCCAGAAAAACATGACCGCCCACTCTGCGCGCGCCGCCGCCAGCAAAGCGAGGAGCGCGCAACCGGCGCCGCAGGCGGTGAGAACGTGCACCGAAAAAGCAGCGGCAATGCGCGCCGCCGTGCGTTCGTCGGGTCGGCTTGGGCCCATCATCTTAACCTACACGGAGAATGCGCGATTGTGCGCGATCTCGCAGCCTTTGCTAATCTTTCGACGCTAAATCGCTGGGTGGTCGGGAGAAGCTTGCGAGGTTGTGGAGTTGAGCGGCGCGCGGGAAAGCTTTACGGCCGAGGTCGCGGTCATCGGCGGCGGACCTGCCGGCCTCGTCAACGCGATCGCGCTCGCCGTAGCGGGGGTCGAAACCCTGCTCATCGCCCCTCCCCCCGCGGACGATCACCGCACCACCGCCCTGCTCGCGGGCTCGGTGACCGCGCTCGCGACGCTCGGCGCCTGGGAAGCTTGCCGCGTGCACGCCGCGCCGCTCGCGGCAATCCGCGTCGTCGATGACACCAAGCGGCTCCTGCGCGCGCCGGAGGTCACTTTCGCCGCCGCGGAGATCGGGCTCGACGCCTTCGGCTACAACATCGAGAACCGCCGTCTCGTTGCCGCGCTTCATGCGCGCGCGGCGGAGGTGAATCTCCCGCGCATCGCCGCGGCGACAACAGCGGTGACGAATGATGGCGCCGGGGTCGCGATCAAGCTTACCGACGGCGCCACGGCGCGGGTGCGGCTCGCGATCGGGGCCGACGGCCAGCGCTCGCTGTGCCGCGCCGCGGCCGGAATCGGCACGCATCGGCGCAACTATCCGCAGACCGCGCTGACGCTCAACCTTGCGCACGCGTGGCCGCATCGGGACACGTCGACCGAATTCCATACCGAAAGCGGACCGTTCACGCTCGTCCCCCTCCCCGGCCGGCGATCGAGCCTCGTCTGCGTGCTCGAGCCGGCGCGGGCCGCGGAATTTTCCACCGCGACCGACGCGGAGCTGTCGGCCGAAATCGAGCGCCGCGCGCATTCGTTGCTCGGCAAGATGAGCGTCGAGGACGGCCGCGGCATGTTTCCGCTCGCGGTCGAGACGGCCGATGGCTTCGCGCGCGGGCGCATTGCGCTCGTCGGCGAGGCGGCGCATGTGGTGCCGCCGATCGGCGCCCAGGGGCTCAATCTCGGGCTGCGCGATGCGGCGACGCTTGCCGAGCTGGTCGCCGACGCGCGCCGGCAGAATGTGGACGTCGGCTCGCCGCGCCTGCTTGCGCGCTACGATACGCGGCGCCGTGCCGACATGGTGAGCCGCACCGTCGCGATCGACCTCCTCAATCGCAGCCTGCTTACGGATTTCATCCCGGCCCACGGCGCCCGCGGCCTCTTGCTCTATCTTCTCGACCGAATCGGGCCGCTGCGCCGCGCCGTGATGCGCGAAGGCGTCGCTCCAGCGATCGCGCAACCGCGCCTGATGCGCGGCGAGATGGTATGAGCGGGACTGCTTTGTCGGCACGGTTGGCACGAAAAACGCTTGGCGAGGCACTCGTCTTCGTCCTACGGTTTTGTCGTCCGAGATTTTAGACCGATGTGATAGGTTTGGTTCGGTTCGTCAGGACCAGCGCATGAAGCTGCCGCGCAATTTCTTCAAGCCGCTCGCCGTCGGGGCGCCGGCGCCGCTGCGCGAACTGCCGCTCCGGCTCGAGCGCATGATCCATTTCGTGCCGCCGCACGTCGAGAAGATGCGTGCCAAGGTGCCGGAGCTTGTCCGCGAGGTCGACGTGGTGCTCGGCAATCTCGAAGATGCGATTCCGGCCGACGCCAAGGAAGCTGCCCGCGCGGGCTTCATCGCCATGGCGAAGCTCTGCGACTTCGGCGCGACCGGATTGTGGACGCGCGTCAACGCGCTCAATTCGCCCTGGGCGCTCGACGATATCGGCGAGATCGTCGCCGCCGTCGGCGACAAACTCGACGTGATGATGCTGCCGAAGGTCGAGGGGGAATGGGACATCCATTATCTCGACCAGCTTCTCGCCCAGCTTGAAGCCAGGCACGCGGTCAGAAAGCCGATCCTCATCCATGCCATCCTCGAGACCGCCGAGGGCGTGAACAACGTCGCCGCGATCGCCACCGCTTCGCCGCGCATGCACGGCATCAGTCTCGGTCCCGCGGACCTGGCGGCATCCCGGGCAATGAAGACGACGCGCGTCGGCGGCGGACATCCCGACTACAAGGTGCTGGGCGACGCCGGCGACGCCGCACGCGCGGATGCGCCGCGCGCCGCCTATCAGCAGGACCTTTGGCACTACACGATCGCGAAAATGGTCGACGCCTGCGCCGCGGCCGGCATCAAGCCGTTCTACGGCCCGTTCGGCGATTTCACCGACGGCGCCGCCTGCGAGGCGCAGTTCCGCAACGCCTTCCTGATGGGCTGCGTCGGCGCCTGGACGCTGCACCCGAGCCAAATCACGATCGCCAAACGCGTGTTCTCGCCCGATCCGGCAGAGGTCGCGTTCGCAAAGAAAATCATCGCCGCGATGCCGGACGGCAGCGGCGCGGTGATGATCGACGGCAAGATGCAGGACGACGCCACGTGGAAGCAGGCCAAGGTGCTTGTCGATCTTGCTCGCCTTGTCGCCGCCAAGGACCCGGCCATGGCTGCACGGTACGCGCTATGAACAAACGTTCAGCACTGCGTCGGCGGCGCGCCACAATCGTAGCATTGCATCAAGGCAAGTTGGAGCGCGTCCGGAGAAAGCGGAAACCGCTTTTCCGTCCGGACGTGTAATAAAACTAAAAGCTGCGTCTCCATGGATAAGATTCGGAACGCCAAGTATCAGATCGGCCAGGTCGTCCGCCACCGCCTCTATCCGTTCCGCGGCGTGGTGTTCGACATCGATCCGACCTTCAGCAACACCGAGGAATGGTACGAATCGATCCCCGCGGAAGTCCGCCCGCACAAGGATCAGCCGTTCTAT
>JASHRY010000313.1 GCA_030037105.1 Xanthobacteraceae bacterium | reverse complement strand
GCGAATGCTCGATCCAGCGCCGCAATCAGAAAGTCATCGAGGAAGCGCCGAGCCCGCTTCTCGACGCCGGGACGCGCGTCAAAATGGGCGCGCAGGCGGTCGCGCTCGCCAGGGCCGTCGGCTACGACAGCGCCGGCACGGTCGAATTCGTCGCCGGACAGGACCGCAGCTTTTATTTTCTGGAAATGAACACGCGGCTGCAGGTCGAGCATCCGGTGACTGAGCTGGTGACCGGGATCGATCTCGTCGAGCAGATGATCCGTGTCGCCGCCGGCGAGCCGCTCGCGCTCAAGCAGACCGACGTGAGGCTTGACGGCTGGGCGGTCGAGAGCCGCCTCTATGCCGAGGATCCCTACCGCGCCTTTGCGCCCTCGATCGGGCGGCTGGTGCGCTATCGTCCGCCAGCGGAGGGCGAGCATGAGGGCGTGACGGTACGCAACGACACCGGCGTCGTCGAGGGCGGCGAAATCTCGCTCTACTACGATCCGATGATCGCCAAGCTCGTCACCCATGCGCACACCCGCATGGCGGCGATCGAGGCGCAGGCCGACGCGCTCGATGCCTTCACGATCGAGGGCATCCGCCACAACATTCCGTTTCTCGCCGCGATCATGCAGCATCCGCGCTGGCGCGCCGGTCGGCTCTCGACCGCCTTCATCGCCGAGGAATTTCCGCATGGGTTCGAGCGTGTGCGCCCGACCGGCGCCGTAGCGCGCGTGATCGCCGCCGTCGCCGCCGCGATCGACCACGTGCTGGGCGAGCGCAAACGCCGCATCTCCAAGCAGTTGAACAGCGCGCTGACTCGCGAGCGCCGGCGTGTCATCCGGCTCGGGACCGGCGAAATCCGCGCCGATGTCGCGCGCGAAGGCGAGGTCGTCACGGTGCTGTTCGAGGACGGCAACAGCCATGTCCTGTCCTCGAACTGGGTTCCCGGCATGCCGGTCTGGGCGGGCGCGCTCGACGGCGTTGCCGTTGCAGTGCATGTGCGGATGATCCCCAACGGCTTCGAGCTTGCCTATCGCGGCATAGAAGTGAAAGCCTTCGTCTATACCGAGCGCGAGGCGCGCTACGCACGGCTGATGCCGGTCAAGACCCTCTTCGACAGCGGCAAGTCGGTGCGTTGTCCGATGCCGGGCCTCGTCGTTTCGATCGCCGTCGCCGAGGGCCAGGAGGTCAAGGCCGGCGAGACATTGGCCGTGGTCGAGGCGATGAAGATGGAGAACGTCTTGCGCGCCGAGCGCGACGGCATCATCAAGAAGATCTGCGTCAAGCCGGGCGAGAGCGTCGCCGTCGACGCCGTCGTTGTGGAATTCGCCTGATCGTGTCGTTGCCGGGGCGTCCGCTCAAGGCGTGAACCCGCAATCCACGGCACCGGTATTTCTCGGCAGCGCGCAAGGGCTGATTCTGCGATACTGGACTGTGGGTCCCGGCTCGCCGCGGGGTCGACCGGCATGCACGTGTTGCGCCTCCTCTTTTCGCCGTCCGGGCGGCTCGCGCCGCCGGCGTTCACGCTTGCCGCGGCGGTCGTCTATATCGCCGGCGTGGGGTCGCAATGGCTCACGACCGTCGACGTCATCGCGCGCGCCGGATTGTGGCCGTTCATTGCCGCCCAGGCGGCGCTGATCTGGATCTGGTTCGCGCTGCACGCCAAAAGGTTGCGCGACGCCGGCCGCGGCGTCGGCCTCGCCGGTGGCGTCTCTCTGCTCTACGTTCTCTCGGTCGTGCTCCTCATCGTCGTCGCCGCCTCATTCGTCAACACATCGGGCACCGTGTCGGACGCAAACGCGGCGAGCGCCTTTGGCCTGCTCCTCGTGGCCTCGATCATCACCATCTTGCTCGGCTCGCCGCATTACGATTTTGCCTGGGTGATGGTGACGATCTTGACGTTGATGGCCTTGGCGCCGGCCGTCGTTGCGCTGGTCTTCACGCTGTGGACGGCGACGCGGCCGAGCGTCGAAGGGCGCGCGGCCTAGTCCCTGGAATCACTGAAGAGTGCTCGTCCAGCGCGCGGCCCGCGACCCCCTCCTCGGGGCGCGCGACGGGCACCCCCGATCCTCCCCCTTGCAGGGGGAGGATGAAGAAAACGGTTCGCTCAACCCTCCCCCTGAAAGGGGGAGAGCTGGGGAGGGGAGGGGGGTCTGCTGAGTTAAAGATTTCTCCTGAATCAGGGAACAGTGAAAGCGGGTACTAGTGGTCCGATACTAACATTCGCATCCGGGTTCGGCAGGCTCTTATGCGGATGTTAGAATCAAAGGATCACTAGCAAGTATCACTCGTAGGGAGCCTTGGATTTGACATTCGCTTCACGAGTTCGCGGCTAGGTGGGTAGCGAATGTCAAATCCGCTCCACTAGATCATGCCGTCATGCTGCACTTCGCCTACGGATCGAACATGAGCGGCGCGGTCATGCGCAAGCACGCGCCGGGCGCGCAGCCCATCGGTGCCGCGGCGCTGGCCAATTATCGCTTCGTCGTCACCGCGGACGGCTATGCCTCGATCGAGCCGCGGCCGGGCGAGAGTGTCCACGGCGTGCTCTGGCAGTTGACGCTGCGCGACCGGGCGAGACTCGACGCCTGGGAGGAGATCGCGCGCGGGCTTTACCGCGCGCGGACGCTGCCGGTGCGGCAAGCCGGCCGTTGCCGGCCGGCGCTCGTCTATGTGGCGCGGCCGCGGCGCATCGGCCGGGCGAAGGCCGTCTATATGGAGACCGTCGCCGCGGCTGCGCGGGCTTGGGACTTGCCGCGGGCCTATATTATGTCCCTGCGGCGTTGGTTGCCGGCGCATCCGCCGCGCGTGAGTGCGCGCAGGACTGGAGTGCGGAGATGGACGTGATGCACCATGTCGTGATCCGCGGCCGGGTGCAGGGCATCGGTTTTCGCGCCTGGACCGAAGTGACGGCGCTCGAACTCGGCGTCGAGGGCTGGGTGCGCAATTGCCGCGACGGCTCGGTCGAGGCGTTGCTCGTAGGCAGGGAGGAGGTCGTGCTCGCCATGATCGAGGCCTGCTGGCAAGGCCCGCCGGGCGCCCGCGTCGAGGCCGTCAATCAACGCGACGGCACGCGCGAGGAGCTCGCGCTGCGCCGCCGCGGCGAGTTGTTCTCCGTGCTCGGAACCATCTGAGCATCAACCGCGGCGCCGAACAACGGCGGAAATTCAGCCAGCAGCACGCGGTCGATCTCCGTCATAGATACCCGCCGGCCAAGGTCGGCGAGCGAGGTGACGCCGTAATGCGGCTGTGAAACCCCGCACGGCACGATGCCGGAGAAATGCGACAGATCGGGCGCGACGTTAAGGGCGAAGCCGTGCAGCGTGACCCAGTGCTGGACGCGGATGCCGATGGCGGCGATCTTGTCCTCGAATTTTTCGCCCTTGTCCGGCCGGCGCACCCACACGCCGATGCGGTCGTCGCGGCGCTCGCCGCGCACGTCGAAGGCGGCGAGCGCGCGCATGATCCATTCTTCGATCGTGGCGACGAAGCGGCGCAGGTCCGGCGCGCGGCGCTTGAGGTCGAGCATGACATAGCCGACCCGCTGGCCGGGACCGTGATAGGTGAACTGACCGCCCCGTCCGGCAATATGGACGGGAAAGCGCGGCTCGATCAGCTCCTGCGGCCGCGCCGAGGTGCCGGCGGTGTAAAGCGCAGGGTGCTCGAGGAGCCAGATCAACTCGCGCGCCTCGCCCCGCGCGATCGCCGCGGCGCGCTCGGCCATCGCGGCGATCGCGCTCTCGTAATCGACGACACCGCTCACCCGCCACTCGGCCGGCGGCGAGCCGGGAGTGGGCAGGAGGCCAAGAGCCACATTGTCGCGCGTGATAACCACCTCGTAACCATGCCGTGATGAAACAATAACGCGTCGAAGGCGCGACGACAAAGCGCGCCAGGCCCCTTAGGAACGCTCGACCACGTCTTGATCGACATGCGGTGGTTCTGGGCAGGACCTCGATGCCGATCCATCGGGTGTTCCGGCTCGGCTGCGGCGCCATCGAGCTCGATTCTTCGGACGACGACGTCCATATCCTCGCCAACGATATGCCGGTGGCGCGGCGGACGGTGAACGTGAGCGGCAAAAGCATCGCTGTCGAAGTGAAGGAATTGCTGCCGCACACGCCCGACGCGACCTAGTGATCCTTTAGATTCTAACATTCGCATAAGAGCCTGAGATTCTAACATTCGCATAAGAGCCTGCCGAACCCGGATGCAATATTAGAATCGAACCGCTAGCTTGGACGCGGGATTGACCGGCGCCTGGCTTGCGTTCACGGTTTCATGATTGAAAACGGCATTTCTCTCCGACGCGCGTGACTCCGCTTTCCGTCCTCGACCTCTCACCCGTCACCACGGCGACACCGGGATCGGTGGCCTTGCGCAACTCGCTCGACTTGGCGCGGCTTGCCGACCGGCTCGGCTATACGCGCTACTGGCTCGCGGAGCACCATAACCTCGCCAGCATCGCCAGTTCCGCCCCCGAGATCATGATCGGCCAGATCGCGTCGGCAACAACGCGCATCCGCGTCGGCTCCGGCGGCGTAATGCTGGTGAATCATGCGCCGCTGATGGTCGCCGAGCGCTTCAAGGTGCTGGAGGCGCTGTTCCCGGGACGAATCGATCTCGGCCTCGGTCGCGCGCCGGGGACCGATCCGGTGACTTCCTACGCGCTGCGCCGCCGCCAGGACACGCGGGAAAGCGACGACTTCCTTGAGCGCTTTCAGGAGCTGATCCTTTTGGAGCGCGGTGGCCTGCCGGAAGGTCATCCCTTCCGCCGCGTGCGCGCCGTCCCCGCGGACGTCGCGCTGCCGCCGATCTGGCTCCTCGGCTCGAGCGGATACAGCGCCGAGCTTGCCGCCGCCATCGGCATGGGGTTCGCCTTTGCCCACCATTTCGCCGAATACGACGCGGCGAACGCGATGCTGAGCTATCGCGCGCATTTCAAGCCGTCGCAGGAGCTGACGCGGCCCTATGCCATCCTCGCCACGGCGGTGATCGCCGCCGACACCGACGCCGAAGCCGAGCGCATAGCGGCGAGCGCCGACCTGAACTTCGCGCGTCGCGCCAGGGGCGAATATTTGCCGCTTGCCTCGCCCGCCGAGGCCGCCGCGTATCCTTATACGCCGATCGACCGCGAACGTATCGCGCGACACCGCGAGCGCCTGGTCGTCGGCGGCGTCGATACCGTGATGCGGCGCCTGCTCCCGCTCGTCGAATCGACGCGCGCCGATGAATTGATGATCACGACCATGGCTTACGATCATGCTGCACGCAGACATTCCTATGAATTGCTGGCCGAGGCCTTCGCCATCGCGCCGCCCGCATGAGGCAGCCAGGCAACCTGCGCAGCGCCACGGCGTTATCGTCCCGTCTTGCCTTTCCCTCAATTGACGATGATGTGCTCGTCGTCCGGCAGCCACCCTGTGGCGAGAGGCTTTTGTGTGCATTAAGATTTGCGCCTCGAATCGCGTTTTCCCTCATGACCGGGTGTCCGCATTGAGCACAGATCATGCGCGGCACGGCTGTGCGGCCGCGCGTCAGCGCCAGCCGAGTCGCGCCATCCTTGCCGCTCTCTGCGCGGGGCTTGTTTGCGCGCTGGCGACCGTGCCGGCGGCGGCCAGGGCCAAATCCAAGGTCCAGGTCGGGATGAAACACAAGCAGAGGACGCATGTTGGCAAAGCACCGTTCGGGGATATTCCGAAAGGTCCGCTGCAAATCATCATTTCCGTCAATCAACAAAAGCTTCATCTCTACAGCGGCGGCACGCATGTAGCGGATGCGCCGGTTGCCACCGGAGTGCCCGATCATCCGACCCCTTTGGGCGTTTTCAACATCATCGGCAAGGAGCGCTACCACGAATCGAATATCTACAGCCGCGCGCCGATGCCTTACATGCAGCGCATCACCTGGTCGGGCATCGCGATCCATGAGGGCGTCGGCGTCGGCCATCCGGCCTCGCACGGCTGCATCCGCGTACCGCACGACTTCGCGGTGCGCCTTTGGGCCCTGACCAGGCTCGGGGCGAGCGTGATCATCACGCGACCCGAGCTGAAGCCCGAAGAGTTCTCAGATCCGCATCTGTTCGTGCACAAGGAACGGCCGCCGGCGCCGGTTCCGGCCGCGGCGCCTGCAACGGTGGAAACCGCCCAGACCGCGCAAGCGCTCGACAGCAGCCAAACGAGCGACGTCGCTGCGCTGGCGATCTCTTCCGCCTCGGCCGGGGACGTGCGTGCGGCCCTTTCGCCGCTTGATCCGATACCGCCCGTCACCGCGGCGGAAGATGCGACGGGCACGAAGAATCCCGAGCCCGCAATCGACGCCGCTTTGGAAACGGTGCCGATGCCGTTGCCGAAGCCGGCCGAACTTGCGAAAGCGAGAAAGCGGGCGCCGATCGCGATCTTCATCAGCCGCAAGACAGCCAGGATCTACGTGCGCCAGGATTTTGCGCCACTGTTCGATGCGCCGATCATCATCGAGCATCCGGAACGGCCGCTCGGAACGCACGTGTTCACCGCCATACAATTTCTGGCCGACGGCGCGAGCTTGCGCTGGACCGTCGTCTCGCTTCCCGGTGCCCAATCAGCGCAGGCGGCGCAGCGGGCGCAAAGACGGCCCGAGAGGGATGCCAAACGAAGACGAAGAGGCGAGCCGGCCGCCAAGCCAGCCCTGGACCCGCCGTCAGCACCGCCGCCGGAGACGCCGCACGAAGCGCTTGCCCGGATCCAAATTCCCCAGGACGCGATCGACCGGATTTCGGCATTGATCGTCCCGGGCTCTTCGCTCATCGTTTCCGATCAGGGCCTCGGCGAGGAAACCGGCGAGGGCACGGACTTCATCGTCGTCACCCGCGAAGAGGCGCGGTCCGGTCGCCGTGCCGACAATTCAGCCGGCTTGAACAAGAGCAGGCATCGATCGCGGCACCCGATCTTGCCCGCGGAGGAACGATAGGTCGTTCGCGACCGAAGCTCGCCGGAGACGTCAAGCCATCCAAGACGTTCGACGGGATGGCGTGCCACGGCGACTCCAGCAGGAACGAAGCCGCGGCCGCCGGCGCGAGCAGCGCGATTAAGGCGCCGATACGACGGCGGCCACGTTCGACGCCGGCGCGGCGTGAAGGACCGGGCTACGCATATTGCGCCTCGCCCTGGCCGAACGACCAGTTCTCCTTAGCGACTTCGACCAGATTGATGAATACGTCCTGCGGGCGCAGACCCGGCTCCTTTGCGACCCGTTCGGCGATGCGGCGGTAAAGCGCCTTCTTCTGCTCGACGGTGCGGGTATTACTTACCGTCATTTGGATAAATACCAGATCATCGGTGCGCGCGATGTTGAAGTATTCCCGGTCGTAGATGAAGTCGTTCTGGTCGTGCTCGCTGATGGTCGCAAAAAAATCATGCGCCGGCACGTTGAACGTTTCGCGCAACGCTTCATAGACATTGTCTGCGATCGCGCGCCCGTAGCCCGCGGGCTTGCCGGCGCGCAGCGAAATCCGAATAAGCGGCATTGATTGCTCCGTCGAAGGGACCGCGTCCCGCGGCCTCAGCGAAATATAATGCCTTGCGACTCTTTATAAAAATTGATAATTTTGAAGAAACACTTTTGTAGAATTGAAGCATCATGCAGCTGGCGAATCTCGACATGGACGTTCTGCGGACGCTGGCCGTCGCGATGGATCTCGGCGGCTTCGGCAAGGCGGCGGACCGGCTTGGGCGCTCGCAGTCCGCGGTAAGTCTGCAAATGCGCAAGCTGGAACAGCGCATCGGCCGGCGGTTGTTTCGCCGGCAAGGGCGGAGCCTTGCTCTCACCGACGCAGGTGACGTGGTCCTCGGCTACGCACGACGCATCCTTGAGCTGAACGATCAGGCCGTGGCAGTCGCGCGCGGCATATCGGTCGAAGGCTCGGTGCGGTTCGGCGTGCCACAGGACTTTGGCGATACCTGGTTGCCCGGCGTGCTGGCACGTTTCACCCGCACGCATCCGTCGGTGCTCATCGAGGCGCGCGTCGACCGGACGCATAAACTCGTCGATCGCATTGCACACGGCGGTCTCGATCTCGCGCTGCTTTGGGGAAGCCAGCCGCCGCTCCCCAACGCCATCACCGTGCGACGGCTGCCGATGGTTTGGATCGGTCAGAAAGGCAATTCCTGCGCGCAAGGCGAAAAAATCCCCCTCGCCTTGTTCGAGCCACCCTGCGTGTTCCGACAGCCGGGTATCGAAGCCCTCGAAAAGGCAAAGCGGCCGTGGCGGCTTTCTTTCACCTCTCCGAGCCTCAGTGGCTTGTGGGCTGCGGCGGCAGCGGGCCTTGGAATCACCGTCCGCACCGCGCTTGGTGTGCCGGCGCAGCTCGCAGTATTGGACAGGTCAAATGGCTTGCCGAAACTGCCGCACATCGAACTCTCGCTCTATGCCGCGGAAGGCAATCCTTCGCAGGCCGTTGTCCGGCTAAGAGACATCCTGCTGGATGAGTTGCCGGACGTGACCGCCGGTCCGCGCTGAACAGACAAGCGCGTGTCCGACTTCGCTTCCCGCCGTTCAAGCGACATCCGCGACGATATATGTTAGGCAGGCTTGCGGGGTGGGCATTGTCACGCGAAGGAGAATCATCTTGGGTAAGCAATTCACACTTGCGGCGTCGGACAGCTTCAAGCTCGGCGCTTACCGCACCGACCCGAGCGGCCCGAGCAAGGGCGGCGTCGTCGTCATTCAGGAGATTTTCGGCGTCAATCATCACATCCGCGCGGTGTGCGATCGCCTCGCCGGCGAAGGCCATGCGGCCGTGGCGCCGGCTTTGTTCGATCGTCAGCAGCCGAATTTCGAGAGCGGCTATTCGCCGGACGAGATCGCCAACGCCCGCAAATTCGTCGCCAATCCGGATTGGGCGGCGATGATGCGCGACGTGCAGGCGGCCATCGATGTGCTGAAGAAGGACGGACCGGTCGCCATCATCGGCTTCTGCATGGGCGGCACTATCGCGTTCCTCGCCGCCGCCAAGCTCAACGGTCTGTCGGCCGCCATCGGCTATTACGGCGGCCAGATCGCCAAGAACGCCGACGAGAAGCCGAAGGTCCCGACGCAACTGCATTTTGGCGAGAAGGACGCCTCGATCCCGATGAGTGACGTCGAGACGATCAAGCAAAAACGCGGCCGCGATTGCGAAATCTACGTCTATCCCGACGCGCAGCACGGCTTCAATTGCGACGAGCGCGGCAGCTATAACGAGGCCGCCGCCAAGATCGCCTGGCGGCGCTCGATCGCGTTCCTACAAACAAATATGAAGAGATAAAATCCGAAAGCCGGAAATCAGAAGTCGGCGTTCGGAGGCCGGAGTCAACTTCTGAATTCCAATTTCAGACTTCCGATCAGAACCAGCGCTCCTGCACGTTGATCGTGTCGCCGGGTCGCAGCGGATAAGTGATCGGCACAGTCATGCGCACCTGCTGCCCGCTGACGACGCGATTCAAGGTGACGGTCCGGCGGAACGCCCGCGGCGTGAACCCGCCGGCGATCGCCACTGCGGTCTCTGCCGTCATGTCGGCGACATAGGGATATTGGCCCGGTTGGGTGACTTCGCCGAGGATGAAGAACGGCCGGTAGGCCTCGATTTCGACCGCCACGTGCGGCTCGCGGATAAACCCTTGGCGCAGCTTTTCGGCGATGCGGCTCGATAGTCCGTCGGTCGTCGCCCCCCGCGCCTTCACCGTGCCGATGAGCGGCATGGCGATATAGCCGCTGGCGTCGACGGCGTAGGAGTTGGTCAGGCCGTCTTGACCGAACACCACGATGCGCAGCCGGTCGCCTGAGTCGAGCGTATAAGGTCCCTCATTGAGAGCAGGCGCATGGGCGATGGCCCCCACCGCCGCCGTTCCTTGTGGGAGCGTTGCGGCCATCGCGGCCGGCGCCGGCGTCTCCGCCCGCGACGGGAGTGAAGCGGTCATGAAGAGATCATGCGTCGCCGCAGCCTGCTCCGAGGGAAGCGAAGCGGCGGCTATGCCGGGCGCCGACGCCGTGGCCGGCCCATAAACCATATCATCGATGCCCGGCGGCGGAGCCGAGGCCGCAACCTGGACGGGCATCGTCGGCTGCAGCGTGCATCCCGAGGCGGCAAATCCGACCGCCAATACCATCATGAGAGAGCGGATGACCCGCATGCGCGCAATCCGGCCCCGTTCGAGCGAACCTTGAGGCCCGATTAACACTCGGTATGGTTAACAATCCCTCACCGGGCTGCGGCGCCCGGCGATTACTCGCGGTTTTTATCGGTATGGCGCCCGAGCCAATCGGCGACGGCGAGCAGGAACATCGCGGCAACAAACATCAGCGGGAAGGCGATCGCCCAGCCCAATTTCGACGTATCGGTATATTTTTCGAGGTCGAGATACCAGGCGAGCGCATCGACGGCGGCGATGACAACGATCGAGCCCAGGAGCTTTTGCTTAAGCGCGCCAAAATCCACGTCTTTGAGGGCTTCTGGCCAGCCAGAGCGGTCATGCACTTCGATCTTGCCGATAAAGTTCTCATATCCGGAGAAGATCACGATGAGGACGAGATTGGCGGTCAGAGCGATATCGATCAGGTTGAGCACGCCGACGATGAGGTCGTGCCAGCCGAGGTTCGGAAGCTGGATGGCAAGCGCGTAAAAATCGGCGAAGAAACGGTAGATCAACAAAATGAGGCAGCAGAATAGGCCGAACAGGAACGGCGCCAACAGCCATCGGAAAAGGAAGATCGCCGCTTGGATGCCGCGTCCGCCCCTCTGCTGCATGGGATCCTCTTCGTCATTCCGGCCGCGCCACGATGCGGCAAGCCGGTATGACGAGTGAGAGCTTAATCGGCTTGTGTCGTCAATAAGGTCGACGCCGGCGATGTGCCGCCATCGTAGTGGGTCGCCACCATCAGCCGGAGGCAGAGGCGCCAACGCCGGTGCCGATCGGGCAGCTCACGCCAGTGCCGCCGAGGCCGCAATAGCCGTGCGGATTCTTTGCCAGATATTGCTGGTGATAATCCTCGGCGAAATAGAAAGGCGGCGCATCGCGGATTTCGGTCGTAATTGCTCCCATGCCCTCGGCCGCCAGCGCTTTGGCATAGGCCGACCGCGACGCCTCGGCGGCGGCGCGCTGCGCCGGCGAAAACACATAGATGCCGGAACGGTATTGCGTGCCGACATCGTTGCCCTGGCGCATGCCCTGGGTCGGGTCGTGGCTCTCCCAAAAGACCTTGAGCAGGCGCTGATAGGAAATTTTCTTCGGGTCGTAGCTCACGAGCACGACCTCATTGTGGCCGGTGCGCCCACTGCACACGTCCTCGTAGGTGGGGTTGGGCGTATGGCCGCCGGCGTAACCGACCGCGGTCACGGAGACGCCGTCGAGCTCCCAGAACTTGCGCTCGGCACCCCAGAAGCAACCGAGACCGAACATCGCCAAGGCGAGCCCCTCGGGATAGGGGCCCTTGAGGGCGCGGCCGTTGACGAAATGCTGCCGGGCCGTCGGGATGGGCGTCGGCCGCCCCGGCAGGGCGACATCGGCGCTCGGCATTTCGAGCTTGTTGAAGAATGAGAACATATCGGCGTTTCCTGCGCTGGCGAAGGTAAATATAAGCGCGGCATGGGCGCAACGCAGCATCTTTCCGATCACGTTTCGCAGAGCGCAACATTGGCGCCGGATTTCGCCGGCGCATCGTCGGCGGTACGTGGAGCCCGCTTCCACCGGCCGATTTTGCCGCCTATTGTGCGGCCGTGCCGCGCCAAGCGGCATGGCCGAGAGGAGGTGCTGCAGATGTCCCGAATGCTCGCGCTCGCCTGCGCGTTGGCTGCGTTTGCAATGGCGGCCGGATCGGCTTTGGCCCAGCAGCCCAATACCCAGCAACCGGCCAGCCAGCCTTCGGCAGCGACACTACCTTATGGCCCTCCGATCACGCTTGATCAGGCCAAGCGTGCAATGGCGGCGGCGGAGCTCGAGGCGGCGAAGAATTCCTGGGAGGTCGCGATCACCATCCTCGACAGCGGCGGCAATCTGGTGATGTTCCACAAGATCGACAACACCCAGCTTTCCTCCATCGGCGCGTCCGAGGGCAAGGCGCACACGGCGCTTGAGTTCAAGCGGCCGAGCAAGGCGCTCGACGACGCCATCGCCGCCGGCGGCGCCGGGCTGCGCCTGCTCGCCGTCAAGGACATCACGCCGCTCGAGGGCGGGATGCCGATCATCGTCGACGGCAAAATCATCGGCGCGATCGGCGTCTCCGGCGCGCTGTCCTCGCAGGATGCACAAGTCGCCAAGGCCGGCGCCGACACGCTGGCGAGATAATCCGCTATCGACGCTTCTGCAGTCCGCCCACGATTCCCGCCGGGAAGAAATAGACGCTGAGCACGAACAGGACGCCGAGCCACAACAGCCAACGATCCGGATGGAACAGGAGCGGAATGAGTGGCAGGCCGGCGGCCGCATGGCTCAGCGCCGCCATCAGGCTCTGCAGATAGGTTTCGGCAAGCACGAAGATCGTTGCGCCGATCACCGCGCCGTAGAGTGTGCCCATGCCGCCGATCACCACCATCAGCAGAATGTCGAGCATGACGTCGAAGGAAAGCGTCACCGCCGGCCCGGTGTAACGCAGCCATAGGGCCGAGAGCACGCCCGCCAGAGCGGCGGCGGCAGCCGCCAGGCAATTGCCGATCGAGCGATAGACCACGGTGCGATAGCCGAGCGCTTCGGCACGGAACTCGTTCTCGCGAATTGCCTGCAACACGCGGCCGAACGGCGAGTTGACGACCCGCAGCATCAGCAGGAACAAGACGAGCGCGGCGAAAAACACCAGATAATAGCTGATGACCCGCCCGCTGATCGCGAACGAGCCCTCAACGAGGCGGAATCCCGGCCGCAGCAATTCCGGCAGGCGAAAGGTGCGGCCGTCCTCGCCGCCGGTGAACGAGCTCAGTTGCGAGGCGAGGATCGAGAAGGCGCTGGCGACCGCAAGCGTGATCATGGCGAAGAAGATGGCGCGCACCCGCAACGAGAACAGACCTATCGCCAGCGCGAGCGCGACGGCGAGTACGAGCGCCGCGCCGGTACCGATGAGGATCGAACTCCACGAAGGACCGAGATCGTAGAGCGCCAGTCCGGCGCCGTAGGCGCCGATGCCGAAGAACATCGTGTGGGCGAACGACACGATGCCGGTATAACCGAGCAGCAGATCATAGCTTGCGGCGAGCACCACGAAATAACAGATCTTCGCCGCAACGTTCAGGGTCGCCATTTCCGGAAACAGCAACGGCGCGAAAGCGAGGCCGACGAGGATTGCTGTGAGCACCAGCGCCAGCAGCCGTCCGCGCGGCGGGTCGCCCGACAGAATCGCGCGCAGGATGCTCATCGCTTTGCCACCGGATAAAGGCCGCGCGAGCGCCAAAGCAGGATCAGCACCATGAGCAGGATGTTGGAGACGAGCGCGAGCTTCGGCGCCAGGAAGCCGGTGTAATTGGCAACCACCGCCACCAGCAGCGAACCGATGAAGCAGCCGCCCACCGAGCCGAGCCCGCCGATCACCACCACGATGAAGACGAGCACCATGACGTCCATGCCCATGCCGGGCGAAAGCGCTTCGCGGTAAAAGCCCCACATTACGCCGCCGAGTCCGGCGAGCGCCGAGCCCGCCATGAACACGCCGGCGAACAGCCGGCGGATATGGTAGCCGAGCGCCTCGACCATTTCGCCGTTCTCGACGCCGGCACGGATCAGGAGTCCGATCCGAGTGCGGTCGAGAATGAGCACCATGGTCGCGAAGATCATGAGTCCGACGCCAACTGCGATCAGCCGGTAGCGCTCGACGGCGATATCGCCGAACACCAGCGAACCGCGGAACGCCGTTGGCAACGGCAGCACGATCAGCACCGGCCCAAACACCGCGACGATGAGCTGCTCGGCGACGATCAGGCCGCCGATGGTGACCAGGATCTGTTTGAGATGCTGGCGGTAGACCGGCATGATGATGATGCGCTCGAACGCGTAGCCGATCGCGGCAGTCACCGCCATGGCAAACGCGATCAGCGCCAGCAAGGCGATGAGGTTGAGGACGAGCGAATCGGCCTGGATGAGGCCCGACAGCGACGGCGCCAACATCGCGGCGGTATAGGCGCCGACTGCGATAAACGCGCCATGGCCGAAGTTGAGCACGTCCATCAGGCCGAACACCAAAGTGAGGCCCGAAGCGATGATGAAGATGATCATCCCCATGGCGAGCCCCGCCAAGGTCAGCGTCACCCAGGTCGAGAGCGAGCCGACCAACGGCAATGCCACAAGCGCGATGAGCGGCACCAGGAAGATCGGCGCCAGATCGCGGCGTTGCCGCGGAAGGGCTTGCTCAACGGACGCGGTCATTGGTGGCTGTCCAAGTTGAGGCCGAGGAGCCGCCGCTGCAGATCGCGGTCCTCGGCGAGCGCCGCCATGGCGCCGGCGTGCACCACCCGGCCGTTGTCCATGACCGCCACGGCGTCGCCGAGCGATTTGGCGAACAGGAAATTTTGCTCGACGACGAGGATGGTGGTGTCCGGCGACTTTTTCAGCTCGCGGAACGCCGCAATCATGTTGGCGATGATGGCGGGCGCGAGCCCCTTGGTCGGCTCGTCGATGAGGAACAGCTTGCGTGGCTCGACGATGGCGCGGGCGATCGAGAGCATTTGCTTCTGTCCGCCGGACAGCACGCCCGCCGCCAGCGACCAGAATTTTTCCAGCGCCGGGAACAAGCCGAAGATCCAGCGCAGCCGCGCCGCGTCGATCGGGCCGGAGCGCGCCGCGAGCAGCAGATTCTCGCGCACCGTCAGATCGGCGAAGATGCCCATATTCTCCGGCACGTAGGCGATGCCGGCCTGGGCGATGTCGGGTGTGGCCCAGGCGGTGATGTCGGCGCCGTCGAAACGCACGAAGCCGGCCGAGGCGTGCCACAGCCCCATGATGGTGCGCAGCGTCGTGGTCTTGCCCGCTCCGTTGCGACCCAAGAGCATGGTGAGCGCGCCGCGCGGCACTTCGAGGTCGACGCCCTGCAGGATATGGTACGGCCCGATATGGGTGTTGACGCCGTTGAGCGTTAGCAGCGGCGCGCGCTCAGACATTCGCCGCTCCGAGATAGGCCTCTTGCACGACCGGGAGCGCCATCACGCTCGCCGGATCGCCGTCGGCGACCAGTTCGCCGTTGTGCAGCACGACGATCCGGTCGGCGAGCGAGCGCACCACGTCCATCTTGTGCTCGACCAGCAGGATGGTCCGCTCGCGACTTCCCTTGATCGCGTGGATGAGGTCGAGAACGACCGGCACCTCGTCGATGCTCATGCCGGCGGTCGGCTCATCAAACAGGAAAACGTCGGGACGGAGCGCGAGCAGGATCGCGACTTCGAGCTTGCGTTGATCGCCGTGCGGCAGGAGACGCGCGCGCATGGCGCGCCGCGCGGACAGCCCGACCTGGCGGATAATGTCGTCGGCCTCCTCGATCAGCGCGCTGTGCCGGGTCCAGGTGCGCAGGAGGTCGAGACCCGTGCCGTGCCGGCTCTGCACCGCCAGCCGCACGTTCTCGTGCACGGTGAGATTGGGAAACAGGTTGGTGAGCTGGAATGCGCGGCCGAGCCCGGCCCGTGCCCGCCGCGACGGCGACAGCGCGGTGATGTCCGCGCCCTTGAACAATACGCGGCCGGCGGTGGCCTTGAGCTGGCCCGAGATCAGGTTGAAATACGTGGTCTTGCCGGCGCCGTTCGGGCCGACGATCGCGGTCAGCGTGCCGGCATGAAACGCGCAACTGACCGCGTTGACGGCGACATGACCCCCGAAGCTGATGCTGAGACCGCGTGTCTCGATCGCTGCCGCCGGCTGCGTCGCCATTTCACCGCTTATTGCGAATCGGCAACGGCAGCTCCGCGATCGGAATTTCCCGAACCAAGTCGAGAAGGTCCCACTCGTTCGCGCCGTTGGCCTTGATCTTGAATACGTACATGGATTGTAGCGCCTGATGATCCTCCTTGCGGAAAATCATCTTGCCCTTGGGCGTGTCGAATTCCATGCCCTCCATGGCGGCGATCAGCTTCTCGGTATCGGTGCCGCCGGCCTTCTTGACCGCCGTGACAACGGCGCTCGCCGCCGCCATGCCGCCGGCGGTGAAGAAGTCGGGCGGCATGTGGAAGCGCTTCTCGTGCTCGGCGACGAGCCAGTCGTTCATCGGATTCTTCGGAAAGCCGTAATAGTAGTAGATCGTGCCCTCGACCCCGGCCAATTGCCGCCACTGCCGCATGACCGGAAGGATGTTGCCGCCAGGAGCCAGCGCGATGCCATAGCGCTCGGGCTTGAGATCGGCGATCTTGGTCACCGGATTGGGACCGGCCCAGATGATGGCGATGATTTTTTGGCCGGGCCGGTCCTTGAGCGCGTCGAACAGACGCTGCGCCGGGGCGGTGAAATCGGTGGTGGAAAACGGCGCGTATTCCTCGAACACGACCTTGGCGTTGCTGTGCGCCTCCGCCAGCGCCGACTTGAAAGCCGCGACGCCGTCGTGGCCGAAGGCATAGTCCTGCGCCAACATCCCGATCGAGACGTCGCCCTCGCCGAGCGCGACCGCGGCGGCGAGCGCGTCCTGAGAGGAGTTGCGGGCAGTACGGAAGATATAGCGGTTCCACCGATCGCCGGTGATCGAATCGGCAACCGCCGGCTCGACGATCAGCACTTTCTTGGCATCTTCGGCGACGGGCAACATGGCCAGCGTCGCGCCCGACGAGGTGGTGCCGATGGCGAGATCGACCTTGTCGTCCGCGTAGGCCTGCTCGAGGAGCGATTTCGCCACGTCGGGCTTGCCCTGATCGTCCTTCTGCAGGACCACGATCTTGCGGCCGTCGAGCATCATGGTCCCGTGAGTGAGGTACTCGAAGCCCAGCATCAGCCCGGTTTCGGTCTGCTTGGCATAGGCTTCGAGCGGGCCGGTCTTGCTGTAGATGAGCGCGATCTTAAGGTCGGCGGCATGAGCCGCCGCGCCAGCCGACACCCAAACACCCGCCGCACACAATCCGGCAAGAAATTTCTTCATGCACGCCTCCGCACCCTGTTGCGTTCGCTCCGACCGTTAAGCCATCCGGCCGCGCCAACATCGGAAGGAACGAGAGCTCATGCCGTCCTCATTGCGGCGCGCACGAAGCCCCCAAACCTTGGTAGTCACGCAAAGCCTGTACCACTTCTCCGGCAGCACTGCCACTGCATCGATCTCGAACAGAAGCCCGTCGAGGGCAAGTCGGGAAACGACGAGCAGCGTGCTGGCGGGCGGGGCCGTCATATCGAGATACGCGTCGCGGATCTCGCGGAACTGCTGAAAATGGGCGATATCGGTGAGGTAATTGTTTATCTTCACCAGGTCCTTGAATGTCGCGCCCACTTCGGCCAGCGCCGATTTCAGATTCTCGAAGGCCTGGGTGATCTGGGCGCGTGCATCGCCGCGCGCGCCGACGATCTTGAAGCTGCGATCGACCCCCACTTGACCGGCGATATAGACGGTGCGTCCGGGGCCGGTCGCCTCGACGATGTGGGTGTATCCGGGCGGCGTGAATAAAGTCTGCGGGTTGAGATAGCGTACCTTGCCCACGGCGCTTTCCTGAATTGTAATTGCCATGGCGGAGTCGAGAACGGCGAAATCCCCCGTCCCGCGCTCATTTGAAGCAGATGATGCCTTGAAGTTAAAGTCCAATCTTGGAGGCTAAGAAGGAGACGGAAGTGAGCGCGTCACGTCAACTCCATCTCGGCGCTTTCATGCGGCCGGCGAGCATCCATACCGGCGCCTGGCGCTATCCCGGCGCCTTTCCGGACGCCAACTTCAATTTCGCGCATCTCAAGCGCTTCGCGCAGACGCTCGAGCGGGCCAAGTTCGACGCATTTTTCATGGCCGATCATCTGGCCGTGCTCAACATGCCGCTCGACGCGCTCAAGCACAGCCACACGGTGACGTCGTTCGAACCGTTCACGCTGCTGTCGGCCCTGGCCATGGTGACCGAGCATATCGGGCTTATCGCCACCGGCTCGACCACTTTCGACGCGCCCTATCACGTGGCGCGGCGCTTTGCTTCTCTCGACCATCTCAGCGGCGGCCGCGCCGGCTGGAATATCGTCACCACCTCCAACCCGGACGCGGCGTTGAATTTCGGGATGACCGACCACATGGAGCACGGCGAGCGCTATCGCCGCGCCCGCGAATTCTACGACGTGGTCACCGGCCTGTGGGATTCCTGGGCCGACGACGCCTTCATCCGCGACGTCGATCGCGGTCTTTATTTCGATCCCGACAAGCTGCACGTGCTCAATCACAAAGGCAGATACCTCTCGGTGCGCGGGCCGCTCAATATCGCCCGGCCCGTTCAGGGCTGGCCGGTCATCGTCCAGGCCGGCGCCTCCGATTCCGGCCGCCAGCTCGCGGCCGAGACCGCGGAAGCGGTGTTCACGCCGCCGAGCGACATCGCCGCCGGCCGCGAATTCTATGCCGACGTGAAAAGCCGGATGGAGAAGGTCGGCCGCGCGCGCACACACATGAAAATCATGCCGGCCTGCTTCGTTGTCGTCGGGGAGACGGCGGAGGAAGCGCGAGACAAGCGGGCGCGGCTCGACCGCCTCGTCTACTACGACAACGCCATCGCCTCATTGTCGATCGCGCTCGGCCACGACGCCTCGCGCTTCGACCCGGACAAGCCGCTGCCGGAAAAAATTCCCGAGAGCAACGCCAGCAGAAGCGCGCGCGATCGGGTGATCGAGATGGCGAAACGGGAGAAACTCACCGTACGCCAGCTCGCGCAACGGCTCGGCGGCTACGCCGGCCTCGCCATGGTCGGCACGCCAAAAGCCATCGCCGACGAAATGGAGGAATGGCTCGCGACCGAAGCCTGCGACGGCTTCACCATCATGTTCCCCTATCTGCCCGGCGGGCTCGATGATTTCGTCAACCAGGTGGTGCCGGAACTGCGGCGGCGCGGCCTGTTCCGGCGCGAGTACGGGGGCAAGACCCTGCGCGAGAATCTCGGCCTGCCGCGGCCGGCGAACCGGTTCTTCGAAGCGCGCAAGACGGCGGCGGAGTGACGCGACGGATCTTTCAGGTCGCCGGGACCGGAAGAATGTGCAATTCTTGGATGATCGCCCGACCTATCGTTGAACGCAGACGAACGGAGCAACGCGATGGACACCATCAAGCCGCTCTTTACCGCCACCGCCAGCGCGACCGGCGGGCGCAACGGCCATACGGAAGCTCGCGACGGATCGGTTCGCGCCGACCTTTCCGTGCCAAAAGCCATGGGCGGACCGGGCAAACCCGGCACCACGACACCCGAGCATCTGTTCGCCGCCGGCTACGCGGCCTGCTTCGGCGGGGCGCTCGATTTTGTCGCCAAACAGCATAAGAAGGATGCAACCAAGGCCCGCGTCACGGCGGACGTTTCGATCGGTCCACGCGACGGCGGCGGCTTCGGACTTGCGGTGAAGCTTCGGGTCGAAGACTCAAGTTTGGCCCAATCGGAATTGGCGGCGCTCGCCAAGGAAGCACACGAGAAAATCTGCCCCTATTCGCACGCGACGCGCGGCAACGTTGACGTGCAGATCGACGTGAAGGGCGCGTAACGGATTCAGCCGGATGGCTTGCCTGGCGGCGGTGCCCGGGCAAGTCCCGGCCGGAAATTCGCATCGATGAAACGCTGAGGCTGGTGGAGCCGAGGGGATTTGAACCCCTGACCTCCGCAGTGCGATTGCGGCGCTCTCCCAACTGAGCTACGGCCCCGCCGCGGGCACGATCAGGCCGATAGGGTGCCGGCTTTTGGCGAGTTCGGGCCATTTAGGGCTGAGGCCAAAGAGTGTCAAGGATGAACGATGGCGCGCGTATCGGCGCGGCGCTCGCGCTTGTTCGCGTGCTTGCAAATCGCTAGGCTCCGCCACCTTCACTCGCGAATCTCCTCCATGCGCGCTCTTTTTCTCGTCATTGATCTTGCTCTCGAACTCTACATCTGGATCGTGATCGCGGCGGCGATCTTTTCCTGGCTCGTGGCCTTCCACGTGGTGAACACGCGCAATCAGGTGGTCGCCATGGTCGGTGAATTTCTCTATCGCATCACCGAGCCGGCGCTGCGCCCGATCCGCAACCTGCTGCCGAACCTCGGCGGCATCGACATTTCTCCGGTCATTCTGTTCCTCATCATCATCTTCATTCGCTATGTGATAGCGCTCTATATCCTGCCGAATGTCTTCTGACGGAGTACGGACGGCGGACGACAGAGGCCGGACGACAAACGACAGATGATGGATGCGGCTGCCCGCGATCCGGCCTCTGTCGTTGGTCGTCTGTCTTCCGTTCTTAGCTATTCCAGCCGAAGGCCACCTTGTCGAGCACCCGCGCGCCAAATTTTTCCGACGAGCGGGCGACCGCCTTGCCGCCCAGCGCGCGGTAGAACTCCACGGCGGTCTCATTCTCCGACAGCGCCCACACGATCAGCGATTTGAGACCGCTCTGCATCAGGTCGCGCCGCGCGGCGCTGAACAGCCGGCGGCCGAAGCCGAGCCCTTGGAATTCCGGCCGCAGGTAAAGCTCGTAGATCTCGCCGTCATAATAGAGGCTGCGCGCCCGATTGCGCCCATAATTGGCGTAGCCGGCAACCTTGTCGCCGAATTGCAGGAGCGCGATGCGGCTGCCTTTGCGTATGGCGCAGTCCCACCATGCCGAGCCGCGGCGGTTGATGAGCCGGTTGAGTTCGGGGCCCGGGATGATGCCCTGATACGCCGCCCGCCATGCCTCATCGTGGGCATCCGCGACCGCGCCGGCATCGTTCGGCTTGGCGCGACGGATTTCGATGAGGACCGTGCTCATGGCGTAATCAAAGCAAGCGATTCCGGGGCCTTCAAGTGCGGAGATTCACGATCGGTTAACGCTGGGGATTATTACCGGAATAGGACAGGTCATGCCACGCTTGCGAACGAAAAAATTTATTGTCCGCTCGCAATCTGGAAGGGCTGTTGCAGAAGCGACACGGTCTCGCAAAATTTTGCGCCAGGCGCCTGCCACTTATCGAAAGTTGTGGCGAAGCGCCGCTTCTTCCGGCGTCATCATGCCGGGTTGCGGCCGGCCCCGGAATGACGAATCACGGGACAAGCCTCACGATGCCTTATACGCGCTCGGCTTCCTTGCGCCGCTCGTCCTTCTTGCGCTCGTTCGGATCGAGCAGCTTCTTGCGGAGCCGAATCGATTTCGGCGTGATCTCGACCAGTTCATCGTCCGCGATATAGGCGAGCGCCTTCTCCAAGGTCATGCGCATCGGCGGGGTGAGGCGGATGGCGTCGTCGTGGGCGTGGGTGCGCACGTTGGTAAGCTTCTTGCCCTTGAGCACGTTCACTTCAAGGTCATGGCCGCGAGTGTGCTCGCCGACGATCATGCCGCGGTAGACCTTCGCGCCCGGCTCGATCATCATCGGGCCGCGGTCTTCCAGATTCCACATGGCATAGGCGACGGCATCGCCCTGCTCGGTCGAGATCAGGACGCCGTTGCGGCGGCCGGAGATTTCGCCCCGGTGCGGGCCGTAGGCGTGAAACACGCGGTTCATGACCGCAGTGCCCCGCGTGTCAGTCAAGAGTTCGCCTTGGTAGCCGATCAGCCCCCGCGTCGGCGCATGGAAAATGAGCCGGACGCGTCCGCCGCCCGAGGGGCGCATCTCGATGAGCTCGCCTTTGCGCTCGGAGAGCTTCTGCACGACGATTCCGGCGTGCCCCTCGTCGACGTCGATGACGACCTCTTCGATAGGTTCGAGCAGCTCGCCGGCGGGACCATGCCGAAACAGCACCTTGGGCCGAGAAACCGACAGTTCGAACCCCTCGCGCCGCATGGTTTCGATCAAGATGCCGAGCTGCAATTCGCCGCGGCCGGCGATTTCGCCCCGGTGCGGGCCGTAGGCGTGAAAC
>JASHRY010000312.1 GCA_030037105.1 Xanthobacteraceae bacterium | reverse complement strand
GCCCAGACCTCAATCCGATCGAGCAGGTCTTCGCCAAGCTCAAGACCCTGCTCAGAAAAGCCGACGAGCGAACCGTCGAAACGACCTGGCGACGTATCGGAACCTTGCTCAACGCATTCCCTCCGCAGGAATGCGCAAACTACTTCCGAAACGCAGGATATGCTTCAGCCTAAGTGAAATGGACTCTGGGCGCCTCTTGCCGCGCGGAGGCACGACGCCGGTTCCGGCCGCGGAGCGAAAGAAAAAGGGCGCCGTGGCAACGGCGCCCGCAAGTTTGCATCGCGTCCGCGATGCAAGGGAGGATGGACGCTTACTTACGCCGAGTAGTACAGCTCGTATTCGACCGGATGCGGGGTGTGTTCGAAGCGAATCACCTCCTGCATCTTGAGATCCAGGTAACCGTCGATGAAGTCGTCGTCAAATACGCCGCCGGCCTTGAGGAAATCGCGGTCCTTGTCGAGATAGGCGAGCGCCTCGCGCAAGCTGGCGCACACCGTCGGAATTTTCTTCAACTCCTTCGGCGGCAGATCGTAAAGATCCTTGTCGGTCGGTTCTCCGGGATTGAGCTTGTTCTTGATCCCGTCGAGGCCGGCCATGAGCATGGCGGCAAAACCGAGATAGGGGTTGCACAGCGGGTCCGGGAAGCGCACTTCCACGCGCTTGCCCTTGGGCGAGGAGACGAGTGGAATGCGACAGCTCGCAGAGCGGTTGCGCACCGAATAGGCGAGCAGCACCGGCGCCTCGAAGCCCGGGACCAGCCGCTTGTACGAGTTCGTCGTCGGATTGGTGAAGGCGTTGATCGTGCGCGCATGCTTGAGGATGCCGGCGATGTATTGCAGCGCCGTATCCGACAAATCGGCGTATTTGTTGCCGGCGAACAGCGGCTTGTCGCCCTTCCAGATCGATTGGTGGCAGTGCATGCCCGAGCCGTTGTCGCCGTAGATCGGCTTCGGCATGAAGGTCGCGGTCTTGCCGTAGACCTGCGCGACCTGCTGCACGCAGTATTTGTAAATCTGCATCTGGTCCGCCATGCGCACCATGGGGGCGAAGATCATGCCGAGCTCGTGCTGCGCCGAGCCGACTTCATGGTGATGCTTCTCCACCTTGGCCCCCATCTTGGCCATGGCTGCGAGCATCTCCGAGCGCATGTCCTGCGCCGTGTCCTGGGGCGGCACCGGGAAGTAACCCTTCTTGAAGCCGATATGGTGGCCGAGATTGCCGCCTTCATAGACGGTGTCGGAATTGGTCGGGAATTCGACGGAGTCGACGCGGAATCCGGTGTTGTAGGGAGTGGCGGCGTAGCGCACGTCGTCGAAGATGAAGAATTCGGCCTCCGGTCCGAAAAACACCGTGTCGCCGATGCCCATGGATTTGACCAAGCCGGCGGCCTTCTTGGCGATCGAACGCGGGTCGCGGTTGTAGGGCTCGCCGGTGAGCGGCTCCAGCGTGTCGCAGATCAGCACCAGCGTCGTCTCGGCAAAAAACGGATCGATGCAGGCGCTTTCTGGGTCGGGCATCAGTTGCATGTCCGATTCATGGATCGCCTTCCAGCCGGCAATCGAGGAGCCGTCGAACATGATCCCTTCGGCGAACGTGTCTTCGTCGACCGTGCTCACATCGGTCGTGACGTGCTGCCACTTGCCGCGCGGATCGGTGAAACGAAAATCGACAAATTTCACGTCGTTGTCCTTGATCATTTTCATCACGGTCTTCGGCGTCGTCATGGCAGGCGTATCCTTTCGCGGTGGATGAATGACCTCGTGGCGTTGGTCCGATTCCGCCGGCGGCGCTCAAGCGCAGGCAGTCGGGCCAGCAGGTCAGATGGCGTCGACTCCGGATTCCCCCGTCCTGATCCGGATCGCTTCTTCGATGGTTGAGACGAAAATCTTTCCATCGCCGATCCGCCCGGTCTGGGCGGCGCGACGGATCGCCTCGATGGCCTTTTCGACCATGTCGTCGCCGAGCACAATCTCGATCTTCACCTTGGGGAGAAAATCGACCACGTACTCGGCGCCGCGATAGAGTTCGGTGTGCCCCTTCTGGCGTCCAAACCCCTTGGCTTCGGTGACCGTTATTCCTTGCAGGCCCACTTCTTGCAGCGCCTCCTTCACCTCATCGAGTTTGAACGGCTTGATGATCGCCTCGATTTTCTTCATCGCGTTGCATCTCCCGGCGCCATGGCGGCCAGAGCCACCCGTGGCGCCTAGCCGTGGTTAGCAGGTCCCGTGCCAAGGCCTGAGGGGGCTGAATAATGATGTCCGATCAAAGCTCTATCGTTGGATTGTGATCCACTTGCAAGGGCTTGGAAGAGGTCTGCGCCGGCAAAATGGGCACATTGCCTATTATCTCGTCAATGATAATCGCGCCCCACAGCACGACGCGGCTCTGTGTTCGCGGCGCGCGGCTTTCGCTAACCTCCAAGCCGCATGATTGAGTTGTTGACCAATACGGAAATGGGTGAAGCCGACCGGCTGACAATCACCGGCGGCGTTGACGGGATCGCGCTCATGGAGCGGGCTGGTGGAGCGGTCGCCGACGCCGTCGCCGCGCGCCATCCCGTCGGCTGCCGCGTCGTTGTTGTGGCCGGGCCCGGCAATAATGGCGGTGACGGATTTGTCGCGGCGCGGCTCCTGGCCGGGCGCGGATACCAGGTGCGGGTGTTGCTCGCCGGCGACATGGCGAAGCTCAAAGGCGACGCGGCACTGGCGGCACGCAAATGGACCGGGCAGGTCGCGTCCGCCCGACCTGACGCACTGGAGGGCGGTCCGCTTGCCGCCGATGTGGTGATCGATGCCTTGTTCGGCGCCGGTCTCGATCGGCCGGTCGAGGGCCTTTCGCGCGCCATGATCGAGAGCATGAACGCGCAGCCGGCGCCCATTGTTGCCGTGGACCTGCCGAGCGGCATCAACGGCACGACAGGAGAGATTATGGGTGTCGCCGTGACGGCGACGCGGACCGTCACGTTCTTCCGCAAGAAGACGGGCCATCTGCTCTTGCCGGGCCGTCTTCATTGCGGAACCATTTCCGTCGCCGATATTGGCATCGCGGATGCGGTATTGGGACAGGTCGCTCCGCGCACGTTTGAGAACGTCCCCACGCTCTGGCGCCGTCATTTTCCCGTACCGCGCGCAGCGGGACATAAGTACGACCGCGGCCACGCGGTCGTGGTCTCGGGTCCTTCATGGTCCACGGGAGCGGCGCGACTTGCGGCGCGCGGCGCCCTGCGCGCCGGGGCGGGATTGGTCACGATCGCGTCTCCCCGCGAGGCGCTGGCGGTCAATGCCGCGGCGAGCCTCGCGGTCATGGTGCGGCCGGTCGATGGCCCCGGCGAGTTGACGAAGTTTCTTGCCGACCGCCGGTTTAACGCGGTGGCGCTCGGGCCTGGGCTGGGCGTTGGGGAAGCGACCTGCGCGCTTGTCCTGGCTGCGCTGTCAGGCGAGCGCACTGTCGTGCTCGACGCCGATGCCTTGACGAGCTTTTCGCGCCATCCGCAGCGGCTCGCCGAAGCGCTGCAGGGACGCCGCGGCCAGATCACGATCTTGACACCACACGAGGGTGAATTTTCACGATATTTCTTTGCTTTGGATGGGCAAACTAAAGTTGGATCGAAACTTGAAAGAGCGCGCCGCGCGGCGCAGATCATCGGGGCGGTCGTGCTGCTTAAGGGCGCCGACACGGTGGTCGCCGCCGCGGATGGCCGCGCGGCGATCGCCGCCAACGCGCCGCCCTACCTTGCAACCGCTGGCGCCGGCGACGTGCTGACCGGCCTGGCGAGCGGCCTGCTCGCGCAAGGCATGCCGGCTTTCGAGGCCGCTGCAGCCGCGGTCTGGCTGCATGGCGAAGCCGCGCGCGTTGCCGGCCCCGGCCTGATCTCCGAGGATTTGTCGGAAGCCCTTCCGCAAGTCTATCGCGGGCTTTAGTTGTGATCGCGGCGTCGGCTTTGCCGATCACCCGTGCGTTACGAGACGCGATGCACTGCGGCTATTTTTGTAGTGTCTCGCGCGACCTGCGTGATATAAGCCGCGCCGCCGGGCCGCCCTCCGTCGCGGGCGTGGCGGAATTGGTAGACGCGCGGGATTTAGGTTCCCGTGACGAAAGTCGTGGGGGTTCGAGCCCCTCCGCCCGCACCAGCCGCCGGGCGGTTTCCCGAAAACGACCAGGATGAGCTCGATCGCGGGCCGTAAAGTGCAACGCCGATGCAAGTGACCGAAACTGCCGCCGCCGGCCTCAAGCGTGAATATCGCGTCGTCGTCCCCGCGACCGATCTCGAGGCGCGGGTCAACGAGCGGCTCGATGATCTCAAGGGCCGCGTGCAATTGCGGGGTTTTCGGCCGGGCAAAGTCCCGGTCGCTCATCTCAAGCGCCTCTATGGCAAGGCCGCCATGGCCGAAGTCATTGACGCCACCGTGCGCGAAGCCAACAGCAAGATCGTCGCCGATTACGGCTTCAAACTCGCCACCGAGCCGAAGGTGGTACTGCCCTCGGAGGAGAGTGCGGTCGAGGGGCTCATCGCCGGCAAGTCGGACCTTGCTTACACGGTCGAGATCGAGATCGTGCCGCCGATCACGCTCACCGATTTCAAGAGTATCAAGCTGCAACGGCTGGTCACCGATGTGACCGACGCCGAGGTCGACGAGGCGCTGCAGAAGATCGCCGACCAGAACCGGCCGTTCGTCGCCAAGAGCGACGCGGCGGAAACGGGCGATCGGGTCACGATATCGTTCCGGGGCACGATCGCGGGCGAGCCTTTTGCGGGCGGCAGCGGCGAGGACGTTCCGCTCGTCCTCGGCACGGGTCAATTCATTCCCGGCTTTGAGGACCATTTGGCGGGGCTCAAAACCGGCGACAGCAAAATCTTCAACGTCAAATTCCCCGACGATTATCAGGCAAAAACCGTCGCCGGGAAGGAGGCGAGCTTTGCGGTCACCGTCAAGGCCGTGGAAGCGCCGGAGGCGATCCAGACCGATGACGCCTTCGCCAAAACGCTTGGATTCGACTCGCTCGCCAAGCTCAAGGAGGCGCTCAAGGAGCGCATCGGCCGCGAGCACGCGGCGGCGTCGCGGCAAAAGCTCAAACGCACGCTGCTCGATCAGCTCGATGAGCGGCACAAATTCGAGCCGCCGCCCACTTTAGTCGAACAGGAGTTCAACAACGTCTGGTCCTCGATCGAGAATGACCTCAAACAACAGGGCCGCACCTTCGCCGATGAAGGAACGACCGAAGAGGAGGCGCGAGCGGAGTACCGCGCGATCGCCGAGCGGCGGGTACGGCTCGGTCTCGTCATCGCGGAAATTGGCGAACGGAACAATATTAGGGTCACCGACGAGCAGTTGACCGCGGCCGTGGTCGAACAGACGCGGCAGCTTCCCGGGCGGGAGCAGCAGGTGTGGGACTATTATCGCAAGAACCCCGGAGCGCTTGCCGCCTTGCGCGCGCCCTTGTTCGAGGACAAGGTCGTCGACTTCCTGGTCGAATTGGCGAATGTCACGGAGAAGCGGGCCTCGCGCGACGAGTTGTTCGCGGACGATGAGGAGTGAGTGAAATCGAGGAGGCGGCGCGGCGTCGCCCAGGCCGGTCGCGGGATGGGTTTTTTGGCGCGGGTCTCCTTGTTTGCGGCCGCGCCGAAAGCCCGCGGCCCAAGTCTTGCCGCGGCGATTTCGGCGCATATCTGCAATTAGCTCCATCGCTTGAATCCTCCCTGCGCCTTCCCCCCCGCAGGCGGAGCGAGGAGAGGGAAGGGCGATCGGCGCCGCGGCTTCGACAGGCTAAGCCCGACTCAGTCAAACTGAGCGGGCAGAGTGGGCTTTTTGGCAGGTGAGCTATGCGCGATCCAACGGATACTTACATGCAATACTTGGTGCCCATGGTGGTCGAACAGACCAACCGCGGGGAGCGGGCCTACGACATTTATTCGCGGCTGCTGAAGGAGCGGATCATCTTCATTACCGGGCCGATCGAAGACGCAATGGCCTCGCTCGTCGTGGCCCAGCTCCTCTTCCTGGAGGCGGAAAATCCGAAGAAGGAAGTGTCGATGTACATCAATTCACCGGGCGGAATCGTGACCTCCGGCTTGGCGATCTACGACACGATGCAGTTCATCCGCCCGGCGGTATCCACCCTGTGCACCGGGCAAGCGGCGTCCATGGCTTCGCTCTTGCTTGCGGCCGGCGGCAAGGACTTGCGCTTTGCCCTGCCCAACGCCCGCATTATGGTGCATCAGCCCTCCGGCGGGTTCCAAGGTCAGGCCACCGATATCATGCTGCACGCCCAGGAGATTCTGAACCTCAAGCGGCGTTTGAACGAAATCTACGTCAAGCACACCGGCCAGCCGTTGAAAAAGATCGAGGATGCGCTCGAGCGCGATATGTTCCTAACCTCTGAAATGGCCAAGGAATTCGGCCTCATCGACAAGGTTATCGAAAAGCGTCCAGAGGAACCCGGTCTCAAGTCTGAACCGGTCCTCGCCAAGGCGTGAGCAGGGAACCGGGGGGCTGGTGCCTTCAAATAGGCCGATTCGGCTCGCCAAAGCGGTCCCCATTGAGGGAGGGTTCCGCCGGTGTGTTCTGGAAAGCACACTCGCCCAAACTCGCATTATTGTTAATGGATTCTTGATTGGCACACCGTTAGCATACACGCTTCTCTACCGGAGAGTGGTTTGTCACTGTGACGTGTGGTGAAAGAGCGGAAGGCGGACGTTGCTACGGATTGTTAGCGCGACCGTTCGTAAGCTCGGTGGTTCTCACCGCTGAACAGGCGGTGAAACGGAGACGGGAATGAGCAAGGTCGGCGGCGGCGATTCCAAGAATACGCTCTACTGCTCGTTCTGCGGCAAGAGCCAGCACGAGGTGCGCAAGCTTATCGCCGGGCCGACCGTTTTCATTTGCGACGAGTGCGTCGAACTGTGCATGGACATCATCCGCGAGGAGAACAAATCCTCGCTGGTGAAGTCGCGCGACGGCATTCCCACCCCGCGCGAGATCCGCAAGGTTCTGGATGATTACGTGATCGGCCAGGATCACGCCAAGAAGGTGCTCTCGGTCGCCGTTCACAATCACTACAAGCGGCTCAATCACCAGAGCAAGCACAACGACGTCGAGTTGGCGAAGTCCAACATCCTGCTGATCGGTCCGACCGGTTCCGGCAAAACGCTCTTGGCGCAGACTCTGGCGCGCATCCTCGACGTGCCCTTCACCATGGCCGACGCGACTACGCTGACGGAAGCCGGTTATGTCGGCGAGGATGTCGAAAACATCATCCTCAAGCTGTTGCAGGCCGCCGATTACAACGTCGAGCGCGCGCAGCGCGGCATCGTCTACATCGACGAGATCGACAAGATATCGCGCAAGTCCGACAATCCTTCGATCACCCGCGACGTTTCTGGCGAGGGCGTGCAGCAGGCCTTGCTCAAGATCATGGAAGGCACGATCGCGAGCGTGCCGCCGCAGGGCGGCCGCAAGCATCCGCAGCAGGAGTTCCTCCAGGTCGACACCACCAACATCCTGTTCGTCTGCGGCGGCGCCTTCGGCGGGCTGGAGAAGATCATCTCCGCGCGCGGCCGTTCGACCTCGATCGGCTTCGGCGCCAAGGTGACGGCGCTCGAGGACCGCAAGCAGGGCGAGGTTTTCCGTGACGTCGAGCCTGAGGATCTGTTGAAGTACGGGCTCATTCCGGAATTCGTCGGCCGGCTTCCCGTGGTGGCGACCCTCGAAGATCTAGACGAGGCCTCGCTCAAGCGCATTCTCACCGAGCCGAAGAACGCGCTGGTGAAGCAGTACCAGCGCATGTTCGAAATGGAGACGGTGGATTTGACGCTGGCCGAGGAAGCGCTGGCGGCGATCGCGCGCAAGGCCATCGACCGCAAGACCGGCGCGCGCGGGCTGCGCTCGATCATGGAGAGCATCCTGCTCGACACCATGTTCGATCTGCCGAGCCTCGAAGGCGTCGAGGAAGTCGTGATCTCGAAAGAGGTGGTCGAGGGCGCCGCGCGGCCGCTCTACATCTACGCCGACCGCTCCGATCGTGCCGGCGATGCCGGCGGGGCGAGCGCCTAAGCGGTGCCGCGTTTCAGCATCCCCGATTCGGCTTGCGGCGATTCGCTGCGGATTCGCAATGCGGCTTTTTGCCGGGAAAACCGGCCTTTCTTGACACATCTGTGCGGCGACGCCACCTATAGTGAACGCGCGAGACCGCGTATCGCGTTATCGTGCAAGCGGCAGTCCGTGTGACGGCGCGCATCCCGGGTCGCGACGGACGTGCACAACTATAAGGAATTGGGGCCATGACAAATATCGGCAAGCCAAAACCGCCCCTGATGACTGGCGAGAGTCGGGCCTATCCGGTGCTGCCGTTGCGGGACATCGTCGTGTTCCCGCATATGATCGTGCCGCTTTTCGTCGGCCGCGAGAAATCGATCAAGGCGCTCGAAGAGGTGATGCGTTCGGATACGTTCATTCTGCTGGCCACGCAGAAGAACGCGTCCGACGACGATCCGGCGACGGACGCCATCTACAACGTGGGTACGCTGGCGAGCGTGCTGCAGCTCCTTAAGCTGCCCGACGGCACGGTCAAGGTGCTGGTCGAAGGCGCCGCGCGCGCCGCGGTGAAGCGCTTCACCGACCGCGAGGACTATTACGAGGCCGACGCGACCGTGATCGCCGATTCCGCGGGCGATCAGGTCGAGGCCGAAGCGCTGGCGCGCTCGGTCGTGAATGAATTCGAAGGCTATGTAAAGCTCAACAAGAAGGTGTCGCCCGAGGTCATCGGCGTGGTCCAGCAGATCGAGGATTACGCCAAGCTCGCCGATACCGTGGCCTCGCATCTTGCCGTCAAGATACCGGACAAGCAGATGATCCTGGAGACGCCGACCGTCACCGAGCGGCTGGAGAAGGTGCTCGGGCTGATGGAGAGCGAAATCTCGGTGCTGCAGGTCGAGAAGCGCATCCGCACGCGCGTCAAGCGGCAGATGGAGAAGACGCAGCGCGAGTACTACCTCAACGAGCAGATGAAGGCGATCCAGAAGGAGCTCGGCGACGAGGACGGCAAGGACGAGCTTGCCGAGATCGAAGAGAAGATCAAGCACACCAAGCTCTCAAAGGAGGCGCGCGAGAAGGCGCAGCACGAGCTGAAGAAGCTGCGGCAGATGTCGCCCATGTCGGCGGAAGCCACCGTGGTGCGCAATTATCTCGATTGGCTGCTGTCGATCCCCTGGAACAAGAAATCCAAGGTGAAAAAGGATTTGACGCTCGCCGAACAGATTCTCGAGGCCGATCATTACGGACTCGAGAAGGTCAAGGAGCGCATCGTCGAGTATCTGGCGGTGCAGCAGCGCGCCAACAAGCTGACCGGGCCGATTCTATGCCTGGTCGGCCCCCCCGGCGTGGGCAAGACGTCGCTCGGAAAGTCGATCGCGCGGGCGACCGGCCGCGAGTTCGTGCGCGTCTCGCTCGGCGGCGTGCGCGACGAGGCGGAAATTCGCGGCCATCGGCGCACCTATATCGGCTCCATGCCGGGCAAGATCATCCAGTGCATGCGCAAGGCCAAAACCTCGAACCCGCTGTTCCTGCTCGACGAGGTCGACAAGATGGGCGCCGACTTCCGCGGCGACCCGTCGTCGGCTTTGCTCGAAGTGCTCGATCCGGAGCAGAACCACGCGTTCAACGACCATTACCTGGAGGTCGACTACGATCTCTCCCACGTGATGTTCATCACCACGGCGAACACGCTCAATATTCCGCCGCCGCTGATGGATCGCATGGAGATCATCCGCATCGCCGGCTATACCGAGGACGAGAAGGTCGAGATCGCGCGCAAGCACCTGATTCCGCACGCGACCGTCAAGCACGGCCTGTTGCCGAAGGAGTGGGCGATTGACGACGATGCGTTGCTCACGATCATTCGCCGCTACACGCGCGAAGCCGGCGTGCGCAATCTGGAACGGGAGCTTTCGACCCTGATCCGCAAGGCGATCAAGGAACTCACGATCAAGAAGACGGAGTCGGTGCAGGTCACCCCGCAGATTCTCGCCGATTACCTCGGCGTCCCCAAATTCCGCTATGGCGAGGTCGAAGACGAAGACCAAATCGGCGTGGTCACAGGCCTCGCCTGGACCGACGTCGGCGGCGAGCTCCTCACCATCGAGGCGGCGATGATGCCCGGCAAGGGCAAGATGACCGTCACCGGCAATCTGCGCGACGTGATGAAGGAATCGATCTCGGCGGCGGCTTCCTACGTGCGGATGCGCGCGG
>JASHRY010000311.1 GCA_030037105.1 Xanthobacteraceae bacterium | reverse complement strand
GCTGGTGCGCATCGATCTGCGGCGAGGCAAGCCGCAGGCCTACGGGAACGCGATCGGCGACGGCGTCTGTCGCGTCTTGCGCGAGACGCCGAACGTGTCGGACGAAGACCGCTTTATGATCGTCGACATCTTGGCGCGTCCGCAGAGCATGCTGGAGCACTTGTCTGCGGCAATAGCAAATTCCCCCTCACCCGGCTTCGCGCCTTACGGCGCTCAGCCACCCTCTCCCACGGGGGGAGAGGGGAAAAGAATGCACGGCAATGGCTGACACGAATTTCGACATCATCATCATCGGCTCTGGGCCAAGCGGCTATGTCGCCGCCATCCGCGCCGCGCAGCTCGGCTTCAAGACCGCCATCGTCGAACGCGACTATTTGGGTGGCATCTGCCTCAACTGGGGCTGCATCCCGACCAAGGCGCTGTTGCGCTCGGCGGAAATCCTCCACTACCTGCAGCACGCCAAGGATTACGGACTCTCCGCCGGCAACGTCAGCTACGACCCGGCCGCGGTGGTGAAACGCTCGCGCGTGGTGTCGAAGCGGCTCAATGACGGCGTCGGCTTCCTCATGAGGAAGAACAAAGTCGCCGTGATCTGGGGCGAGGCCGCGATCGAGGCGCCCGGCAAGGTCGCGGTCAAGGCCGGCAAGAACGAGGCGCCGAAGGGCGCGCTCGGGGCAGGGTCCTATGCGGCCAAGCACATCATCATCGCCACCGGCGCGCGGCCGCGCGTACTGCCCGGCATCGAGCCCGACAAGAAGCTCATCTGGACCTATTTCGAGGCCATGGTGCCGGACCGCGTGCCGAAGTCGCTCCTGGTCATCGGTTCGGGCGCGATCGGCATCGAATTCGCCTCGTTCTACCGCGCGCTCGGCGCTGAGGTGACGGTGGTCGAGATACTGCCGCAAATCCTGCCGGCGGAGGATGCCGAGATCGCCGCCTTCGCGCGCAAGAGTTTCGAGAAGCAGGGCATCAAGATCCATACCGGCGCCAAAGTGACGAAGCTTGACAAGAGGGCGGACAGCGTCACTGCGACCATCGACGACGGCAAGGGCGGCGCGCCGACGCTGTCCGTCGAGCGCGTCATTTCCGCGGTCGGCGTCGTCGGCAATATCGAGAATCTCGGCCTGGAAAAACTCGGCGTGAAGACCGAGCGCGGTGCCATTGTGACCGACGGCGCGTGCAAGACCAATGTGCCCGGCGTCTATGCGATCGGCGACGTCGCCGGACCGCCGCTTCTTGCCCACAAGGCCGAGCATGAGGGCGTCATCTGCGTCGAAGCGATCAAGGGGCTTCATCCACAGCCGATGGACCGGCGGCTCATTCCCGGCTGCACCTATTGCACGCCGCAGATCGCCTCGGTCGGACTTACCGAGCAGGCGGCAAAGGACAAGAAGCTCGATATCCGCGTCGGCCGTTTCCCGTTCGTCGGCAACGGCAAGGCGATCGCCCTCGGCGAAGACCAGGGCCTCGTGAAAGTGATCTTCGACAAGAAGACCGGGCAGCTTCTCGGCGCCCATATGATCGGCGCCGAAGTCACCGAGCTGATCCAGGGCTACGTGATCGCGATGAACCTCGAGACCACGGAAGAAGAGTTGATGCACACCGTGTTCCCGCATCCCACGCTGTCGGAGATGATGAAGGAAGCGGTGTTGGATGCCTATGATCGGGTGTTGAATATTTGACTTTCACCGTTCGGGCTTGTGATTCTTGTGTGTCGTTTCTGGGCGTCATTCCGGGGCGCGGCCTTTTTAGGCCGCGAGCCCGAATCCATAACCGCAGACCTACGGCATCAGCAACGCATAGAGATCGATCCACTCCGGATTGGAACGCTCCACCAGATTGATTTTCCAGTCGCGCCACCACTTTTTAATTTCTTTTTCACGGGCGATGGCGTTCTGCGGATCGTCATAGCTTTCGAACCATACCAATTGATGGATGTTGTAGCGGGACGTGAAGCCCGGCGCCGCGTGCGTCTTGTGCTGATAAACACGCCGAAGGAGATCGTTGGTCACGCCGACATAGAGGGTACCGTGTTTCCGCGTCGCCAAAAGGTAGACATAATACACAGCGCATGCAGCTCCACTGACAGCGGTTATGGATTCCGGGCTCGCCGCTTTACGGCGCCCCGGAATGACCGAGAGTTACAAGTACGCTTATGATTGATCTATATATTGCTGGGAAGTGCGTTTCGGACGTGGGACTGCCCCCAGGGTTGAAAGGGGAACCCGCCGCCCGGCGGAGAGCCGCGGACAAACCGGCGTTGCGGGTCCTGCCTGCTGTTTGGCGGCTGACGACGTATTGCCGGCTTTGTGGTGATGATGGCGGCTTCCGCCGCGGGTACGAGAGGATTGCCATGGAAACATCAGTCTCGACCATGGGCATGAGCACTGCAAAGATTTGCAGTGTCTGCGTGTTGTTGCTGGTGGGCCTGTTCGCGTATCCGTCATTCGCCCAGGATGACGCCGCCGACGTCGTGGCCGCTTTGGGCTTGCGCGAAAGCGCAGTTGCGGCCCGCGACATGAAGGGTTGGGAAAAGCCCCGCAAGATCGTCGTCTTGTCCGACGACCCGGCACGCCTGGCGGAGTTGCGGGAGGTCGCCAAGGATGTGGGCGTGGTTGGCGCAAGCGGCCCTTCGCAAGCCATGGCGCAAATCGCCGACGCGGACGGGCTGATCGGCGGCTGCAATCCGGCTCTTGTCAATGCCGGCACCAAGCTGCGGTGGATTCAGACCCTGGCCGCGGGTGTCGAAAATTGCCTCGCCATTGCCAAGGTGCGCGACGGCGGCATCGTTCTCACCAATATGCAGCGGGTGAACGGCCCCAATATCAGCGAGCACGCCATGGCGCTGATCCTGACCTTGACCCGCCAGATCAACTCCTACCTGGCTTACCAGAGCGAGGGAAAGTGGGACCGGCGCCCGCGGCAAAAGCTGATGGACCTCGACGGCCACACCATACTGGTGGTCGGCCTCGGCGGAATCGGAACGATGATCGCCGAGCGCGCCCATGCATTCGGCATGCGCGTCATCGCCACACGCAACAGCGGCCACGCGGGACCGAACTTCGTCGATTATGTTGGCGTTGCCGATGAGCTGCCGAACTTGATCGGTCAGGCCGACATTGTCGTCAACGTGACGCCGCTGACGCCCAAGACCACCGGTCTGTTCGATGCGGCCATGTTCGCGCGCATGAAGCCGA
>JASHRY010000310.1 GCA_030037105.1 Xanthobacteraceae bacterium | reverse complement strand
CAGGGCTGCGCGACCACAAAATCCAGCGGAATCTAGCGCAGCATTTGCCGCGCGACTTCTCGCACGGCGCCGTCGGCGCCGCGCTGGCGCGCGATCATCTCGCAGCGCCAGCGATCCGTCTCCCCGTCAATGCGAAAGAGATTGTAGCCGCCGGCGTCCTCGCCGCCATGCGGCGCGCGCGCCGAGGCCGATGGCGCGCCGACGGCGGGGATCGTCCGGCATGGACCATCGAGCCAGACGAGCGAGCAGCGGTGATCGTGGCCATGGAGCACGAGGTCGGCACCCTTTTCGGCAAGCACGGCGCGAAATTCGGCGGCATCGGTCAGTCGCCGCAGCCAACGACCGACCGGACTCACCGGCGGATGATGGATGAGGACCACGCGGAACGCGTCCCTCGTTTGATCGAGCGCCGCGGCGAACAGCGCAAGCTGCTCGGCGCCGAGTCGGCCGGTGGCCAGCAATGGCGCGGTCGGCAGCGCCGAACAGAGCGCGATCAGCGCAACGCCGCCGCGCCGACGCACGAAGGGAAACGACGCGCGCGCCTCCTCGGCGTCGCCGCGCATGTAATCGCCCCAGAATTCCGCGGGCCAGCCCCGGGCCTGCGGCACGTAGATGTCGTGGTTGCCGGGAATCGCGGTGACGTCGGGCGCGCGTCCGAGGGTCGCGAGCCATGCCTGCGCCCGCGCGTATTCGGCCGGAAGCGACAGATTGACCAGGTCGCCGGTCACCGCGATGTGGTCGACCGGGCACGCCTGTAGATCGCGGCTTACCGCGTCGAGAGCATCGGGGCGGTGGATGTTCTTCCGCTTGCGGTGCCAATTGATGAAGCCGAGCCCGCGCTTGCCGGCAAGTTCGGAAAGCCTCGGCCGCGACGCCAGATGCGGGTCGGAAATGTGGGCGAGCACGAACATCGCCGGATGATGATACGCGAATCCTCGACGCAACAGCGGATTGTAATGTCGCGTCGCCTCGATGGAGGTCACGAACTGCCGATGAGAATGCCGGCGACGAAGACGAGCACGCCGCCGACGACGACCTGGAACGCCGCGTGCAGGAAGGGCGTATCCATATAGCGCGTGCGGATCCAGGAGATGACAACCAGTTCGACCGCGACGACGGCGAATGCAAACGCGGTCGCAATATAGAAATGGGGGATGAGATAGGGCAGGGCGTGGCCGAGGCCGCCGAGCGCGGTCATGACGCCGCACACTGCGCCCCGCACCACGGGCGCGCCGCGTCCGGTGAGCGAACCGTCATCCGACAAGGCTTCGGCAAAGCTCATGGAGATGCCGGCGCCGATCGCGGCGGCAAGTCCGACCAGGAAGGTCGACCAGGTATTATGCGTGGCGAAGGCGGCGGCGAAGAGGGGAGCGAGCGTCGAGACCGAGCCGTCCATGAGGCCGGCGAGCCCGGGCTGCACGTATTGCAACACGAACACGCGCCGCGCCGTCTGATCCTCGGTGGCGCGAACCTGCGGCGTGAGCTTTTCGCCAAGCGCGTGGGCGAGCTTCTCGTGCTTGTCCTCGGCGGCGGCAAGGCGGCTCAGCAAATCCCGTATGGCGTCGTCGCGCGCCGAATGAGCCGCACGCCGGTAGAAGCGGGCGGTCTCATACTCCATTTCTTCGGCGAATTTGCGCACCGCGTCGAGCCCGAGCGGGCGGTTGAGCCAGATCGGGCGGCGGGCGACGAAGCCTTTCACATCATGCCGCCGGATGAGCGGGAGAAAGTCGCCGAATTTCTTGCGGTAGAGCGCGAGCAGCATCTCGCGGTGGCCGATCTCCTCTGCGGCCATCTCGTCGTACATCGCCGCCGTCTCCGGATAGGAGGGGCGCAGCCCGTCTGCGAAGGAGCGGTAGATGCGGTTGTCCTCGTCTTCGTTGGAGATGGCGAGCGCAAGAATTTCCTGCTCGGTCAAGTCGGCAAAGCGTTTCACGGGCGTCGCCTCGATCGCGTGACGGTGGAGTTCGGGGCCTATTTTAGAATGCTTCTAGTCTAAAGCCAGAGGCGGACACCCCGGTAAATTTGCGGCTATTGGCGGGTCCTTCAGAGCCCGAGGCGGCGCGCGTATTGCTGCCTGATCGGCTGGCGTATCCTCGTTGCGCCTGACGGACGGAGGAGCTTATGCAGCAGGCATTGCGGATGGCGGTGGACTCGATAGAGCGACGGCATTGGAACTCATTGTCCATGGCGGTCGAGACCCTTCGCCGACCTTTCGAGCCGGCACTCCGGCGCGTCCTGCATCTTTATTGGCGCTTCGCGCGCGGGCTCACCCTCGGCGTGCGTGCCCTGGTCGTCGATGCGCAGGGCCGCGTGTTCCTGGTCAAGCACAGCTACGTCGCCGGCTGGCATTTGCCGGGCGGCGGCGTCGAAGTCGGCGAAACGCTCGCCGGCGCGCTGGCGCGCGAATTGCGCGAGGAGGGCAATATCGAACTTGACGGCCCGCCGCCGCTCTTTGCGGTCTATTTCAATCGACGCGTCTCGCGGCGCGACCATGTTGCGCTCTATGTCGTGCGTTCGTTCCGCCAGAGTTCGCCGCCGCGGCCGAACCGCGAAATCGTGGCCCATGGATTCTTCGCGCCCGACTCGCTGCCCGAGGCGACGACCCGCGCGACACGCGAGCGCATTGCAGAGGTGACCGCAGGGGGCGCCGCAGCCGAATTCTGGTGATGCTTGCGCGCGAGCACGCAACCGCCGCGCGCATGATCCGGCCATTTTATTGCGTCTCATTTCGTCGCGGCATGCGTGCAACCATCCGGCGGTGGCGCGCGTTGAAAGCCGTGGACGGGCATGGGAGTGGCAAAAGGAGAGATCCGATGCGGAAAAACATCATTGCGGTCGCCGCAGCCGTCATGCTCGGCATGGCGACGATGACCACCGGCGCAATGGCTTCAGGGCATGGCGGCGGCCACGGCGGCGGGTTCAGCGGCGGTCACTTTGCCGGCGGTCATTGGGCGGCGGCGGTCATTGGGGTGGCGGCGGTCATTGGGCCGGTGGTCATTGGCACGGCGGTCACTTTGCCAGGGGTTTTGGGCCTGGCTTCGGCGGCCTCTATCTCTACGGCGGCGACTGGCCCTACTACTGCTCCAATTGGCCGTATTATTACCCCTACGGCAGTTGCTACTACGACTACGGTTGGTGACGTCGCGCGTCGCTTCTCCCGCCGCAGGAGTTGTGTTGATGTGTCGCGCTCCCGCTAGGGAGTACGACACATTCACTTTAACGCGAATGCGCTGCGACAGAGCTATGGTTTGCAACCGCCGCGGTGCTATGAAACCCGCTACGGGGCGTTGCAATGGAGAGACTGCAATGCAAAGGAAGATTCTTGCGCTTGCGGCTGCCCTCGCGCTCGGCGCGGCGACGATGACGACGACCGGCACAGTGGCGTTCGGCCGCGGTGGTGGTCACGGCGGTGGCGGTGGCGGGTTTGGCGGCCATGGCGGCGGCTTTGGCCGCGGTGGTTTCGGAGGCGGCTACGGCCGTGGCGGCTATGGCAGAGGGTTCTACGGCAGAGGCTATGGCTGGGGCGGCTACGGCCTCTATGGCTGGGGCTACCCCTATGCCTACGGCTGGTGCGGACCTT
>JASHRY010000309.1 GCA_030037105.1 Xanthobacteraceae bacterium | reverse complement strand
GCTGCCGCTACCTGCAGCTCGACGAGGTGTTCATCGCCATGTTGTGCGATACGAAATATCGCCAACAGATACAGGATCGCGGCGACGACCCCGATTATCTCGGCAAGGTTTACCGCGACCTGATCAACACGGCGATCTCCGACCTTCCGCCCGACATGACGGTCACCATGCATCTGTGCCGCGGCAACTACAGATCGACGTTCATGGGAAGGGGTGGATATGACGCGATGCAGGACATCCTCTTCGCCATCAAGGTGCACGGTTACTTCATGGAATACGACACCGAGCGCGCCGGCGGCTTCGAGCCGCTGCGCCGTCTGCCCAAGGACCGCCTCGCAGTGCTCGGCTTGGTCACGACCAAAGCCGGCACGCTCGAATCCAAGGATGCGATCAAGCGCCGGATCGACCAAGCCGCCAAGCTCATCGATCTCGACCAGCTCTGTCTGTCGCCGCAATGCGGGTTCGCTTCGACCGAGGAGGGCAATATCCTCGCCGAGGACGAGCAATGGGCGAAGCTCAGGATGATCGTCGAGGTCGCACAGGATGTGTGGGGTTGAGTATTTTCGTCGTGACCCGGTCCGAGCCGCCGCCGTCCTGCTGAAGTTCCGGAGTCTGCGGGCTCAATCCAGCAATTCAAGTTCGCTCATGACCATCGTCTACGACAAGCTGATGGCGCTCGACATTCCGCCGGTCGAGCAGGTCTACGGAGCAAAGGACTGCATCCTTTACGCGCTCGGCGTCGGGCTCGGACAGGACCCGATGAACGAGGACGAGCTTCCCTTCGTCTATGAAAAGAACCTGAAAGTGCTGCCGACCATGGCCACGGTACTCGGCTATTCCGGCCCCTGGGCGCGTGCTCCCGATACCGGCATCGACTGGGTCAAAGTGGTCAACGGCGAACAGGGTTTTATCCTGCACCGGCCGCTCGCCGGACAAGGCGCCGTCATCGGCCGCACGCGCGTCGTCGAGGTGATCGACAAGGGTCGCGGCAAGGGCGCGCTCATCCTCACCAAGCGCAAGGTGACCGACAAGGTGACCGACGTGGCGATCGCAACGGTCACGCAGACGATCTTCTGCCGCGGCGACGGCGGCTTCGGCGGCCCGCCGCGCGCGGCGCCGGCCCCACACCCGATTCCGGCGCGCGAACCCGACGCCGTCTGCGATTTCGCCACGCGCCCGGAAACAGCGCTGCTCTATCGCTTGAGCGGCGATCTCAATCCGTTGCACGCCGAACCCGCTGTGGCCAAGGCCGCCGGATTCGCGCGCCCGATCCTGCACGGGCTCGGCACGTTCGGCGTTTGCGGGCACGCCGTGCTCAAGACCATGTGCGCCTACGATCCGGCGCGGCTCGTCGCTTTCGCCGGCCGCTTTTCCGCGCCGGTCTTTCCCGGCGAGATCATCCGCACCGAGATGTGGCGCGACGGCGCGGTGGTGAGTTTTCGCGCCCGCGTCGTCGAGCGCGACGTGCTCGCCATCGACAACGGGCGCGCGGAGGTGAGGTCGTGACCGAAGCCGCGGATCTCAAGCCGATCCGCGCGGCCGTGCGCGCGCTGTGCGCCGATTTCCCCGGTGCGTATTGGCGCGCCCTCGATCGCGAACGCGCCTATCCGGAGGAATTCGTCGCGGCTTTGACCAAGGCCGGCTTTCTCGCCGCGCTCATTCCCGAGGAATATGGCGGCAGCGGCCTTCCCATGACGGCCGCGACCGCCATCATGGAGGAGATCCAGGCCTCGGGCTGCAACGGCGCCGCCTGCCACGCGCAGATGTACACGATGGGAACGCTGCTGCGCCACGGCAGCGCCGAACAGAAGGCGCGCTATCTGCCCGCGATCGCGCGCGGCGAGCTGCGCCTGCAGGCCTTCGGCGTCACCGAGCCCACTTCCGGCACCGATACGCTGAGTTTGCGCACCACGGCGACGCGCGAAGGCGATCGTTACGTCATCAATGGCCAGAAAATCTGGACCTCGCGGGCCGCTCATTCCGACCTCATGCTGCTGTTGGCGCGCACCACGCCGCGCGAACAGGCGACATCGCGCACGGCGGGCCTCTCGGTCTTCCTCATCGACATGCGCGATGTCGCGGGCAAGGGGCTGACCATCCGGCCCATTCGCACGATGATGAATCATGCGACGACCGAAGTCTTCTTCGAGAACGTGCGGGTGCCGGCCGACAATCTCGTCGGCGCGGAAGGCGAAGGCTTTCGCTACATCCTTTCCGGCATGAATGCCGAGCGCATCCTCATCGCCGCGGAATGCATCGGCGATGCCAAATGGTTCATCGACAAGGCGGCGTCCTATGCGCGCGAGCGCGTGGTGTTCGCCCGGCCGATCGGGCAGAACCAGGGCGTGCAGTTTCCCATTGCCCGCGCCTATATCGGCATGCGCGCGGCCGAATTGATGGTGCGCGAGGCGGCCGCGCTCTATGAAGCGGACAAGGAGTGCGGCGCCGAAGCGAACATGGCCAAACATCTCGCCGCCGAAGCGTCCTGGGCCGCGGCCGATATGTGCGTGCAAACCCACGGCGGCTTCGGATTCGCCGAGGAATTCGACATCGAGCGCAAATTCCGCGAGACTAGGCTCTATACCGTGGCGCCGATTTCCACCAATCTGATCCTGTCGTATATCGCCGAGCACGTGCTCGACCTGCCGAGGTCGTATTAACGAATCTCTCCCCCCGCGCGCGAGGAGAGGTGAATTGATGTCAGGCGTTTTCCGACCTCCTCATCGTCTGCTCTTGTGGGAGCATAGAAGGAGAAAACACCATGGACCTCGGCTTCATCGGCCTCGGCAATATGGGCTCACACATGACGCGGCGGCTCGTCGAGGCCGGACATCGCGTCATTGTCTACGACACGCGCCAGGAGGCGATCGGCAAGCTCGCTGCGCTTGGCGCAGTGGCGGCGCGCTCTCCGGCGGAGGTCGCCGATGCGGCCGAGACCGTGATGGCGAGCCTGCCAACCCCCGACATCGTGCTCGCGGTCGCAACCGGCCGGCATGGCGTCATCGAAGGCAAACGCGTGCGCCGCTTCGTCGACCTCTCGACCACCGGCTCGGTCATGGCGCAACGCATCTTCAAGCTGCTTGCGGCGCGCAACATCGTGCAGATCGACAGCCCCGTGAGCGGCGGCGTCGGCGGCGCGGAAAAAGGAACCCTTGCCGTGATGGCGTCGGGTCCGCGCGCCGAGATCGCGGCGATCGAGCCCGTGCTTTCGGTGTTCGGCAAAGTCTTCGTTATCGGCGAGCGGCCCGGCGCCGGGCAGACGATGAAGCTCGTCAACAACGTGCTTTCGGCAACGGCGATGGCGGCAACCTCGGAAGCGATGGTGATGGGCGTGAAAGCGGGCCTCGATCCGCGCATCATGCTCGACGTGATCAACGCCGGCACCGGCCGCAATACGGCGACCGAGGACAAATTCGCCAGAGTCGTGCTCCCCGGCACGTTCAATCTCGGCTTCACCGCCGGTCTGATGACGAAGGACGTGAACCTCTGCCTCGCCGAAGCGAAAGCGCTGGGCGTGCCGATGGATGTGATCGAGGCCGTCGCCCGGCTTCTGCGGCTCACTTGTGAGGAACTCGGGCCGGACACGGACCTCGCCAGCATCGTGCGCCCGGTCGAAAATCGCGCCGGCGTCAAGGTGCGCGCACGCCCGCTCCGTGAGACGCGCCAAATTGGCCGGATTTGACGATTTGACGAAGCGAATGCTGGCAATCCGCCACACGACAATGGGTCATGCAAAACGGCGCTTCTGTGATCGCGGTCACTTCACCGTGGCGGGAGACGGTTAAGGTGTTATCAAACAAATGGCTCAGTTCGCCGCGCGGTTTCCGTGCATCCCTCCCGACCCCCACGGGCCGGCGGCGGCGGCCAAAGGGGTGAACTCCCGTCCCCGACACCCCATGACCCTTCACTGGGTCTCTCCTGCGCCCGCCCGGACCTGAACGCCCGGGCGGGCTTTTATTATTACGGATTCTGCCGCATCCTTGTGCGGCGTTCGGCCTCATCCGAGTCGAAGGAGGAAGGGGCCTATGGTCAAAGAGGCCTACCTCGGTCCAAGTCTGCTGTCGGGATTGCCCGGCCATCTTTCGACCGATCTTTTTGCCAGCGCCAGGCCGATACGGCTTGGCGCCGACGAGGTACTGTTCCTCGCCGGCGATCCCGGCAACGGCTGCTATCGCATCGACGCGGGACTGCTCAAAGTCGCAATGGTTTCACGCGCCGGCAACGAACGCATCCTCGCCTTTCTCGGCCCGGGCGCCATCGTTGGCGAGCTTTCACTCATCGATGGACTGCCGCGCTCGGCGACAGTGGTGGCTGTACGCGACGCCGCACTGAGCTTCCTCAGCCGCGCGGCGTTCGAAGCTTTTGTGCAAAAACACCCCGAAGTCTACAAATCGCTGGTCATGTTGCTGGCGACGCGCTTGCGTGAGACCGACGCGGCGGTCGCCGCCGGCAGCTTCCTGCCGCTCAAAGGCCGGGTCGCCCGCACGTTGCTGGAGCTAGCGGAGAATTTCGGGCAGGACGTGGGCTCGGGGCGGATCGTCATCCACCAGAAGATCGGGCAGAGCGACCTCGCCGCCATGGCCGGAATCGCGCGTGAGAACGTGAGCCGTATCCTCAACGACTGGAAGCGGCGCAAGCTGGTGAGCCGCTTGTCCGGTTATTATTGTCTCGAGAACAAGGCACAGCTCGAGCACGAAGTCGATCTCTAGCTCGCGCGGGGCTTCCGATCCCGGCGGAGAGGCGTTATGCTTGTATTATTGAAAATTGCGCTCGACACCCCCACGCGCGATCGTTGCGATTACAGTGAATTCAGTTAATGCAATCGAGACCCCCCAAGTTGAGCCGTGCCATGGCCGCCGGCGAGGCTCGGCTCGGCACTCCCGTCATTCATCCGGCGGCGTTCAACAGCGACATGTTCGGTCTCGCTCAGCCGGTCTTGGATCGGTTCAAAAAGGACAACAAGCATCCGGTGAAATTGAATTTCTGCGCTGGCATGGCCTATGCCGTTGCCAAATTCCATGATGCGCCGTTGCTCTTCAAAGGCGACGATTTTCGCCATACCGACATCCGCCCCGCTTTGCCATGACTATGCCTGCGCTTGCCGACTTCCGCCGCATCGTCGTGAAGATCGGCTCCGCGCTCCTGGTCGATGCGCAGGCCGGCGGACTCAAGGAATCCTGGCTCGCATCGCTGACCGCCGACATCGCCGAACTGCATCGCGACAAGCGCGACATTCTGGTCGTTTCCTCCGGCGCCATTGCGCTCGGCCGCGCCGTGCTCAAGCTCGCCGGTGGCTCGCTCAAGCTCGAGGATAGCCAGGCGGCCGCGGCGGTGGGCCAGATCGCGCTTGCGCGCACCTGGACCGAGGCGCTATCGCGCCGCGGCATCACCGCCGGGCAGGTTCTGGTGACGCTTGGCGACACCGAGGAGCGGCGCCGTTACCTCAACGCGCGCTCGACCATCGACACGCTGCTCAATTGGCGCGCGGTGCCGATCATCAACGAGAACGACACGGTCGCAACCAACGAGATCCGTTACGGCGACAATGACCGGCTCGCCGCGCGCGTCGCCACGATGGTGAGCGCCGATCTGCTGATCCTGTTGTCTGACGTGGACGGGCTTTACGACGCGCCGCCGGAGACGAAGGCCTCGGCGCGGCACGTACCCTGCGTGGCCCGCATCACGCCGGAGATCGAGGCCATGGCCGGCGCCGCCGGCTCGGAACACGGGCGCGGCGGCATGCACACCAAAATCGAAGCGGCGAAGATCGCCACCAATGCCGGCACGCATATGATCATTGCCTCGGGTCGAGTCGAACATCCACTGCGGGCGATCGCCGCGGGCACGCGCTGCACGTGGTTTCTCACCGCGGCCAATCCGGTGACCGCACGCAAGAAATGGATCGCGGGCACGCTCGAACCCAAGGGCGCGCTGGTGGTCGATGCCGGCGCCATCGCGGCGCTTCGTCGCGGTAAAAGCCTGCTGCCGGCCGGCGTCGTGCGCGTCGACGGTGCCTTCGCGCGCGGCGACGCGGTGATCATCCGCGCCCTCGACGGGGCTGAAATCGGCCGCGGCCTCTGTGCCTACGACGCCGAGGATGCGCAAAAGATCAGGGGCCGTTCGTCCACGGATATCGCTTCCATTCTCGGGTTCAGAGGCCGCGCAGAAATGGTGCATCGCGACGATTTGGTCGTCGGCCCGGAATGAGTGCGCGCAATGAGAAGGTCACCGGGCCAGGCCTGTCGCATGCGTGTAGGCCGGAAAAGAGGCGAACCCCAGTCGGGTAAGCGACCGGGGTTCTACGCCGGGTGATTGAGGGTGAGGGGCTGGGGGGCTTCGCCCGGCGCTACCCGGATAACGTCAGGATCGTCACGCAGTTCCGGCGCGGTAAGCGAAATTTTCGCCCTGGCAGCGTGGATCGGCCTTTGCCCCGAGATTTCCTGGGGTTGGCCCTGCGCCGGCAGGCGCGGTTGCCCAGCCGATGCCGGCCGGTCGGCGTCAAGGGGAAGATTGATCCGCCGCCGCAACGCCTGCGTGCACCTTAGTTTCCCGGGCTCATCGCCCACATCGCAGTTTCGCGGATGGCCGCGGACAAGTTCGGCGGCGCCGAGCCGCCTCGCCGATCCCCACCGGACATGGTAGGAATCGGCTGAACACTAGGTGGTTCAATGCCATGAACGCTCCGCTCAAAGCGATCGAGAACTCCGAGAAGCTCGAAGCGACGATGCGCGAGATCGGTCGTGAGGCGCGCCGCGCCGCCCGTACGCTCGCCCTCGCCCCGGCGGCGCAAAAGAATACCGCGCTCGCCGCCATGGCGGGTTCCATCCGCCGGGCGCGATCAACGATATTGGCTGCCAATGCGGAGGATGTGGCGGGGGCGAAGTCGGCCGGCGCCACCGCCGCCTTCCGCGACCGGCTGACGCTTGACGGCGAGCGCATCGAGGCCATGGCGACCGGCCTCGAAGCAATCCGCAAGCTCAAGGACCCGGTCGGCACTGTTACGGCGTCGTGGCGGCGGCCCAACGGGATGCGCATCGAGCGCGTGCGGGTGCCGCTCGGCGTCATCGGCGTGATCTATGAGAGCCGGCCCAATGTCACGGCGGATGCAGGAGCGCTGTGCCTCAAGGCCGGCAATGCCGTGATTTTGCGCGGCGGCTCCGAAAGCTTCCGCTCGGCTTGCGCGATTCATGCCGCCATGGTCGAAGGCCTGAGCGAAGCCGGACTGCCGGCAGCCGCGATCGCACTGGTGCCGACGCGGGACCGTGCCGCCGTCGGCATGATGCTCGCCGGACTCGACGGCGCACTCGACTTGATCGTGCCGCGCGGCGGCAAGGATCTGGTCGCCCGCGTGCAGGCGGAGGCGCGCGTGCCGGTCTTCGCCCATCTCGAAGGCGTCTGTCACGTCTATGTCGACGGCAAAGCCAGGCTGCCGATGGCCAAAGCAATTGTGCTCAATGCCAAGATGCGCCGCACCGGCGTGTGCGGAGCGGCCGAAACCTTGCTCGTCGATCGCGCGGGCGCGGCGCGGCTGCTCGAGCCGCTCGTCGCCGTGCTCATCGATGCCGGCTGCGAAGTGCGCGGCGATGCGGCGGTTCAGGCGGTCGACGACCGCGTGAAGCCGGCGAACGAGGACGATTGGGGCACCGAATATCTCGACGCTATTTTGACGGTGGGCGTGGTTGACGGCGTCGATGCGGCGATCGCCCATATCGAGCGCTATGGCTCGCATCATACCGACGCCATCGTCACCGAGGACAAGCGGGCCGCGGAGAAATTTCTGCGCGAAGTGGATTCGGCGATCGTGCTGCACAATGCCTCGACGCAGTTTGCCGACGGCGGCGAGTTCGGCTTCGGCGCGGAGATCGGCATCGCCACCGGCAGGCTGCACGCGCGCGGCCCGGTCGGCGTCGAGCAGCTCACCACTTTCAAATACCGCATCCACGGCAACGGACAAACGCGGCCATAATTGCTCGCCTCGCCGCCACCCGACCTGTCACGGGCGGGGGCGGTGAACGGCGCCCGGGGGGAGGTCTCGTTCTGACGGCCATGAACCGCGAGTTGCCCCCTGCGCATGCGGCTGCTCCTTCGCCTCTCTTTCCCGCAAGTGGGGGAATGCGGGAAGCAGGCAGCAACGCCCGCATTGTCCTCCCGCCGCATGCGCCCAATCTGCGCATCGGGTTGTTTGGCGGCACGTTCGATCCGGTCCATGCGGCGCACCGCGCCGCCTGCCTTCTGGCGATGAAGCGACTTCAACTCGATCGCGTGTGGTGGCTCGTCACGCCCGGCAATCCGCTCAAAGACACGCACGGCCTCGCGCCGCTTGCCGAGCGTGTCGCGGCCGCAAAGGCCCTCGCGCGGCATCCGCGCATCGATGTCAGCGATCTCGAAGCCAAAATGGGCACGAGCTACACCTATGAGATTATCGCCTACCTCGTCCGGCGCTGCCCGCGCGTGCGCTTCATCTGGATCATGGGTGCCGACAATCTGCGCAGTTTCCATCGTTGGCAGCGCTGGCGCGACATCGCGGCGCTCGTGCCGATCGCGGTCGTCGACCGACTCGGGCCGAGTCTCTACGCGAGGGCGAGTGTCGCCGGCCAGGCGCTGGCGCGTTCCCGCATTCCCGAAGCGGCGGCGAAGACGCTGTCGGAACGAACGCCGCCGGCTTGGATTTACCTGCATGGGCTGAAGTCGCCGCTGTCCTCGACGGCCTTGCGCGCAGCACGCGCCTTGCAAGGTGGTTGAAAGTGTTAACCGCGCGTGCCTATCTTAGTGTCCGCTCCGGACTCGATGGCCGGAGATTTGAAGGAGCGAAAGGATAAGGGCCCCTGTCCACAGCCGCAATCTTTCGGTCCGAACGTCGCGCGTCCGAATCGGTCTCCAGAATGCGTCTTGACGCCGAGGAGATTCTTCGTCTGGTCCTCGCCCGCCTCGACGACATGAAGGCGGAGGACACCCTCGCCATCGACTTGCGGGACAAATCTTCGATCGGCGATTACATGGTCGTATCCTCCGGCCGGTCGCAACGTCATGTCGGCTCGGTCGCCGACCGCGTCGTCGAAGACCTGCACCGGGCCGGTGTTACCGCCCGTATCGAAGGCGTTCCACATTGCGATTGGGTGCTGATCGACGCGGGCGATGTGATCGTCCACGTCTTCCGCCCGGAAGTGCGCGCCTTCTACAATCTCGAGAAGATGTGGTCGGCGAGCCGGCCGGCGCAGCGCGCGGGCTAGGTCGCAACCCGATCACGTTGAATCGGATTGCGCTCCAGCTTCTTGGTGGAGCATGATTTTTCCGGGAAACCGGTTCCCACTTTTCCGGATCATGTTCGCATGCGCCTTCTCGTCGCCGCCGTCGGACGCCTGAAACAGGGGCCGGAGCGCGAACTCGCCGCCTGGTACCGCAAGCGCGCCGCCGCGGCCGGACGGCCGCTCGGCCTGCGCGACGTCGAGATCATCGAAATTCGCGAAAGTCGCGCCCGCGACGCCGACCGGCGCCGCATCGAAGAATCGATCGCGCTCGCCAATGTCATTCCGGCACAAGCGATTGTCGTCATTCTCGATGAGCGTGGCGAGAATCTCGACAGCACGGCGATGGCGACGCTCCTGCGCGAGTGGCGCGCCGAAGATCGCCCGGCGGTTTGCTTCGTCATTGGCGGCGCCGACGGCCTCGCGCCCAGTCTTTGCGAGCGCGCCAAGCTCAGGCTCGCCTTCGGCGCGGCGACCTGGCCGCATCAACTCGCCCGCGTCATGCTGCTCGAACAACTCTATCGCGCCGGAACCATTCTCGCCGGCCATCCGTATCACCACGGCTGAGGGCGCCCTTAATTCTTCTTAATCTTGCTTCACCGATTTGTGACGACGGGAGCCGGGGCACGTCTCAATCCGGTCTCACAATGGTGGCTTGGTCTTGTCTTGCTGAGGCTTGCGTCTACCCTTGCGCACGATGATTCTCCGCCAGTCGAGCCAAACCGATCCGCACTTCGTGCTCGGCTTGGTGTTGGCGCTCGTGCTGCCGCTTGGCGCCGAGTTGGCCGCGTTCGCGCAAACCCCGCCGAGCGACGCTGCGGCGCAAGCACCGGCCGCCCAAGTTCCGTCGCCCGCCCCTGCATCCGTGGCACCGCCGGCATCGGGCGCCGCCCCCGGTGCGGATGAGATCAAACAGCACGCCCAGGAACTCGACGCCGCGCGCGCCAAGGAGCGCGAGGCCGCGGAAAACGAAGCCAAGCTCAAGCGTGAGATCGACGCGATCGGCGACGATCGCCGCGCGCTCAACCGACAGCTCATCGACACCGCGGCGCGCGTGCGCGACGTCGAGGCGAGCATCGAGACGACCGAGGCTCGGCTCAAGCCGCTCGACGACCAGGAACAACTGTTTCGGAAATCGCTCGACGAGCGCCGTGGCGCCATCGTCGAGGTCCTCGCCGCCCTGCAGCGGATCGGACGGCGGCCGCCCCCGGCGTTGATCGTGCAGCCGGAAGATGCGCTGCGGGCGGTGCGCACCGCCATTACCCTCGGCGCCCTCGTCCCGGAAATGCGGGCACAGGCCGAGGCGATCGCCGGCGAGCTCGCCGATCTGTTGCGGGTGCGCAAGGATATCGTCGGCGAACGCGAACGCCTCGCGCGCGATCTCGACCTGCTCGGGCGGGAACAGTTGCGCATGAATCTGCTCATCGACGAGCGGCAGAAGAAACAGGCCGCCGCCGAACAGGCGCTCGACGCCGAGCGGCAGCGCGCCGCCGATCTGGCGCGCCAAGTCGGCAGCCTCACGGACCTCATTGCCAAGCTCGAGGCGAATCTCAGTAGCGCCAACCGCGCGGCTCACATCGCTGCCCTTGCGGCGGCAGAAGGACGGCCCGACATCGCCGCGGCCAACGATCCGGGTCGCCTCGCCCCGGCGGTCGCCTTCGCCGCAACGCGCGGGCGCCTGCGCTTACCGGTAAACGGCGTGAGAATCCGGGGGTTCGGCGACTCCGACGGCCTCGGCGGGACGCAGAAGGGCATCTCCATTGCCAGTCGCCCCGGCGCGCAGATCACGTCGCCGTGCGACGGTTGGGTGGTTTACGCCGGACCGTTTCGCAGTTATGGGCAACTCTTGATCCTGAATGCCGGCGGCGGGTATCATGTCTTGTTAGCGGTGATGGCGCGAATCTCCGTCGATCTCGGCCAGTTCGTGTTGACCGGTGAACCAGTAGCGGTGATGGGCGGCGGATCGCAGGCGTTCGCGGCCGCGGCGACCGGGTCCAAGCGACCTGTACTCTATGTGGAGTTCCGTAAGGACGGTACCCCCATCGATCCCAGCCCATGGTGGGCGACAAACGAAGGCGAAAAGGTTCGCGGATGATGCGCAAGACTTCCCTCATTTTCCTCGGTGTGCTGGCAGGTGTCGGGCTCACGCTGTTGGCGACGCAGCCACGCACCGTATACCTCGGATCGAGCGCGAAAGCGGCGGCCTCGGACACTTACCGGGAGCTCAATCTGTTCGGCGATGTGTTCGAGCGCGTGCGCGCCGACTACGTCGAGAAGCCGGACGACGGCAAGCTCGTGCAATCGGCGATCAACGGCATGCTGGCCGGGCTCGATCCGCATTCGAGCTACATGGATCCAAAGAGCTTCCGCGACATGCAGGTGCAGACCCGCGGCGAATTCGGCGGTCTCGGCATCGAGGTCACCATGGAGGACGGCCTGATCAAGGTCGTCGCGCCGATCGACGATACGCCCGCCGCCAAGGCCGGCATCAGGGCCAACGATATCATCACCAAGCTCGACGACGAGCAGGTGCAGGGCCTCACGCTCAACCAAGCGGTCGAGAAGATGCGCGGCCCGGTGAATACCAAGATCAAGCTCACCATCGTGCGCAAAGGGGTCGACAAGCCGATCGAGGTGACGATCGTGCGCGACGTGATCCATGTGAAATCGGTGCGCGCGCACCCCGAAGGCGACGACGTCGGCTATATCCGCATCACACAGTTCAACGAGCAGACGACCGACGGCCTGAAGAAGGCAATCAGCGATCTTAACAATCAGCTCGGCGCCGACAAGATCAAAGGCTTCGTGATCGATCTGCGCAACAATCCAGGCGGCCTGCTCGATCAGGCGGTCGCGGTGGCGGACGCCTTCCTCGACAAGGGCGAGATCGTTTCCACACGCGGCCGCAATGCCGAGGAAACCCAGCGCTTCAACGCCCGGCCGGGCGACCTGACCAAGGGCAAGCCGCTGATCGTTTTGATCAACGGCGGTTCGGCCTCGGCATCGGAAATCGTCGCCGGCGCGTTACAGGACCATAAGCGTGCGACACTGGTGGGCACGCGCTCGTTCGGCAAGGGCTCGGTGCAGACCATCATTCCGCTCGGCGCCGGCAACGGAGCGCTGCGGCTGACCACGGCGCGCTACTACACGCCGTCGGGCCGCTCCATCCAGGCCAAGGGCATCACGCCGGATATCAAGGTGCTGCAGGAAGTGCCGGAAGACCTGAAATCGCGGACCGACACCAAGGGCGAGGCATCGCTGCCCGGTCACCTCAAGGCTGAAGGTACCGAGGAGTCCGGTTCGCAGTCCTATGTGCCGCCGGACGAAAAGGACGACCGCGCGCTCAAGGAAGCGGTTGACCTTCTCCGCGGCGCTACGACCGATGCGGCGTTCCCGCCGAATCCGAAGGCCGCAGTCCCCAACTGAACCGCTTGCCTCCCTAATCCCTCCCCTGCGCGCGAGGAAGGGATGGCAGAGGACGCGGGGCGGCGATGAGCCGCCCGAATTTTGACCATTTCCCGGCGTCGGCGGGTGGGGCATTGCGCGTGCATGACGCGCGCCGCCCCGGGGTCTTCCTTTAAGGCGGGCCCGGCTCCTTCCCGCCTCTCGTGATAGACTTTGAATAATGATTCGCCAGGACGTTATCCGCCGCGGATCGGCGCGAGGAATTGGCATATGACAGCCGATGATTTGAGCGCGCCGCTCGGCCAGCAGCCGTCGAAGCGTCGGCGGAGACTTCCGTTTGGTCTGCAACACGTGATCGCCGGAGCGCTTGCGCTCTTTCTTGTGGTGTTCGTGCTGGGGGCGATCGTGGGCGATAATCAATTCGGCGGCGAGCCAATGGTCGCCGTACCAGTCAATCTTCACCCCCTGGCGGCCATGAAGAAGCCCGGCGCGGCCGGCGCTCTGCACGCGGCGGTCGACTCGCAAAGCGCCCCCCGTTACGACGGGCCGGCGTCGGTTTCGCCGCCACCGGCTCAGGGCCCCCCAATTCAGGGCGCATCGGGCAATGCCAAAACGGTCACCATCATCAACGGCAAGACCGGGGCGCGCGAGGAGGTGCCGATCCCGGCTCCGGCGACCCGTGCCGGCGGCGTGCCCGAGTCCGCACCCATCGATCAGAAATTCGTCGAGATGACGCCGCAGGGGCCCATTCCGAAAATTGCCGCCGACGGCGTGCGGCCGGCAGAGGCTTTTGCGCAGCCGGTGACGCCGCTCCCCGGCAAGCCTGACGCGCCTCGCATCGCGCTGATTGTCGCCGGTCTCGGGGTGAGCGCGAACGCGACCGCCGAGGCCATCGCCACGCTGCCCGGTCCAGTGACCCTCGCTTTGCTGCCCTACGGTGCCGATATCGACCACCTCGCCGCGCGGGCGCGCGCGGCAGGCCACGAGATCCTGCTGCAGGTGCCGATGGAACCGTTCGATTATCCCGACAAGGATCCGGGCCCGCAGACGCTCCTGACCTCGTTCACGCCGCAACAGAACCTCGAGCGCCTGCACGCGCTGATGAGCCGGTTCCAGGGCTATGTCGGCTTGACCGCCGAAATGGGCGCGCGCTTCACCTCGTCCGAACAATCGTTCGCCCCGGTGCTGCGCGAAACCGCCAGGCGCGGACTCATTTTCGTCGATGACGACTCCAATCCGCGAAGCGTCGCCGGGCGCATCGCCGGCGCCAATAATCTGCCTTTCGCCCAAGCCGATATAGTCCTCGATTCGGTTCCGACGCCGGTCGAGATCGACCAGGCGCTCGGTCGGCTGGAAATGGCGGCGCGCGAGCGCGGCGTCGCCG
>JASHRY010000308.1 GCA_030037105.1 Xanthobacteraceae bacterium | reverse complement strand
GGGATGTTGGCCATCGGCCCCGGCCGGTAGAGCGCGTTCAGGGCGATGATATCCTCGAAGCGGTCCGGCCGCATGTCGATGAGCGCCCGCCGCATGCCCGCGCTTTCAACCTGGAACACGCCGACCGCCTCGCCGCGCGCCAGCATGGCGCAGGTCTTGGCGTCGTCGAGCGGCAGCGCGGAAAGATCGAGTTCGATTCCTCGCGACCGCACCAGCTTGACCGCGGCATCGAGCACCGTCAGCGTTTTCAGGCCGAGAAAGTCGAACTTCACCAATCCCGCCGGCTCGACCCATTTCATGTTGAACTGGGTCACCGGCATCAAGGATTTCGGATCGCGGTAGAGCGGCACGAGTTCGGTGAGCGGCCGATCGCCGATAACGATGCCGGCGGCATGGGTCGAAGCGTGCCGGGTCAGGCCTTCGAGTTTCTGCGCGATATCGAAGGCGCGCCGGACCACGGGATCGCTGTCGCGCGCGGCCTGCAGCCGCGGCTCATCCTCGATGGCGCGGCCGAGCGAGATCGGGTTGAGCGCGTTCTGCGGCACGAGCTTGCACAATTTGTCGACCTGCCCGTAGGGCATCTGCAGCACGCGCCCGACATCCCGCAGCACGCCGCGCGCCTGCAAGGTGCCGAAGGTAATGATCTGGGCCACCCGCTCGCGTCCATATTTGTCCTGCACGTAGCGGATCACTTCGTCGCGCCGGTCCTGGCAGAAATCGACGTCGAAATCCGGCATCGATATCCGCTCGGGATTGAGGAAGCGCTCGAACAGAAGGCCGAAGCGGATCGGGTCGAGATCCGTAATGGTGAGTGCATAGGCGACCAGCGAGCCGGCGCCGGAGCCGCGGCCGGGCCCGACCGGAATGCCGTGCGTCTTCGCCCATTGGATGAAGTCGGCGACGATCAGGAAATAGCCGGCATATTTCATGTTCTCGATGACGCCGAGCTCGAAGGCGAGCCGCTCGCGGTAATCCTCGGCGCTGTGGCCCGGCGCGAGGGGGTGGCGCGCGAGCCGGCGCTCGAGGCCCGTTTGCGCGGCGCGGCGAAGCTCCAGCGCCTCTTCGGCCTCGTGCGCCGCCTGCGGTGCCTGCGCCCCTTGCGCTCCATCATCCCTGCGGCCGGTGGAGAAGCGCGGCAGGATCGGCGCCAGCGTGCGTGGGCGGAAGGTGCAACGCTCGGCGATCTCGACGGTCGCCGCCAGCGCCTCTGGCAGATCGGCGAACAAAGCCGCCATTTCGGCGCGGCTCTTGAACCGGTGCTCGGGCGTGAGCTGGCGGCGCTCGCCCTCGGCAATGAGCCGGCCCTCGGCGATGCACAGGAGCGCGTCGTGCGCCTCATAATCGTCGCGGGTGGCGAAGAAGGGCTCGTTGGCGGCGGCGAGCGGCAGCCCGCGCGCATAGGCGAGCTCGATCAGGGCCGGTTCCGTCAGCCGTTCGGCCGCCGTGCCGTGGCGCTGCAGTTCGATGTAGAGGCGGTCGGCGAACAGGCCCTGCAGCGCGTCGCAGCGCGCCAGCGCCAACGCGCTCTGGCCGGCACCGATCGCGGCATCGAGCGGCCCATCGGGACCGCCGCTGAGCGCGATCAATCCGTTCGTCTCCCCGGCAAGCCAGGCGAGTTTGACGTGCGGCCGCTCGCTCTGCGCCGTATCCAGATAGGCGCGCGAATTGAGCCGCATCAGACTGCGATAGCCGTCCTCGCGCGCGGCAAGAAGCACGAGCCGCGGCCAGCTCTGAGCCGTCGTTGCGCCGCGGTTGTCGTGGTCGCCGAAGTCGATGCCCAGCGCGCAGCCGATGATCGGCTGGATTCCCGCGCTCGCCATCTTTTCGGAAAATTCCAGCGCGCCGAACATGTTGTCGGTGTCGGTCAATGCCAGCGCCGGTTGGCGATCCTTTTTCGCAAGCTCCGCCAATCGCGCGATCGTCAACGCGCCTTCCAGCAACGAATAGGATGAATGGACGTGCAGATGTACGAAACCAGGCGCGGGCACGGCGGGCATGTGATCGATATTTGCGAATGACGATCTGGCGGCGACGAGAATGCGGGATCGCGCACGATGCTGTCCATGGCGGCGACTGCCCGGATCACTGCCACGCACAGAAAGTTTGCCCGGTCTTACCGGCAACGACCTCCACCGCAACAGCAAGGCCTCAAATGGCCCCAAGCACCTGCGCCCACACCGCGACCGTGCCTACGAATAAAGCGATCGAGGCGAGCGCCGCGGCCTCCTCGACAACAGCCCGGACCATGATTGTCTCCTCTCCGTGTAAGAACGAAAAGGGAACATAGTTCTCTAATTGTTCCGAGTCAACGGGGGAGGTTAGTGGGTGCTGTCCGGGATGATGGTTGAAATTCGAGGACTGTCCTAAGTGAACGAAACGAGTGTCCTAAGTGCCCTTACTTCTTCCAGAGCGACGGTTTCGCTTGAATCCCGGCCCAAAGGCGCGCGATCTGCCCGCATGCGCCGCGAATGTCGCGCAAGCGAACGGCGTGATCGACGGCGGCGTCTTCGTCGTCTTAGAAGACAGCGTCGAGGGCACGTTTGAGGTGTTGGCGAAAGCGGCCTCTATTTGGGCCGGCGAATCGCTCCTCGACCTATATGCCAGATTGATTCCAAACGGAATCTCGCACTTAAGCATCGTCAAGTAATTCCCCGTTTTGAGGCCGCCTCAATTGGCGGCCTCGTCGTTATCGAATAAGGAACGTTGCCCTGTTGGCCTAGGCAAGTGCTTCGGCTGGATCGGGTCAGTCTCAAAATCGGCCATCAGGGGCAATTTTAGTGTGTCATCCCTCTTGGGATGAGCAACATCCAGCATAAGCTTGAACTGATTCCAGTTCTTCGACACGCGCATAAGGGTAATGACCGCGTGAAGATGTTGAGCAAGCGCAGGATGTCCAACATCTTCGGTAAGCCATTGGTGGTGCGCGCCCTTGCGCCGGCCGCTCTCGATAGGATTTCGGCGCTCTAGTTCCT
>JASHRY010000307.1 GCA_030037105.1 Xanthobacteraceae bacterium | reverse complement strand
TGGATGCAGAACCGCAGCACGCCAGCGCTTGCGCTCTGGGGCGCCGGCTACCTGCTCGGCGCCTTCGGCGCGGTGCTTTTGGCGACACACGGACTCATTCCGGAGCAGTGGCAGGTGTGCGCCGCCAACGCGCTATTCTGCTATGCTTATGGCCTGATGTGGAGCGGCGCGCGCAGCTTCGAAGGCCGGTCTGTGCGCATTCTCCTAGCCGCGACCGGCGCGGCGATCTGGATCGTCGCCTTCCAGTTCGAGAGCTTCTCCACATCCCTGCAGGCCCGTCTGATGCTGGTCTCCGCCATTCTTGCGGCCTATGCTCTGCTCAGTGCGCGGGAACTTTGGTATGCCCGCGACCGGGCGCTGATTTCGCGCTGGCCGACGTTGGTTCTCGTGGTGGCGCACGCGGGCTTTCTTTTGGCGCGCATACCTTACGTCGACACGGTGATGGCGTCGCTTGCGGCCGGCCGGCCGCATGGCTTGGTCGCTTCGATCATGGTTTTTGAGATGCTGTTCACCATCTTTTGCATCCCGTTCCTGCGCGTCGCCATGTCGAAGGAGCGCGCGGAATTGGAGCAGAGGAAAGCGGCGCTCACCGATGCGCTGACCGGGATCGCCAACCGCCGCGCCTTCTTCGATCTCGGCGGCCCGCTGCTCGAGCGCACCGTCGTCGATCGGCGGCCGGCGGCGCTCCTGCTGTTTGATCTCGACCGCTTCAAGGAGGTCAACGATACGGCCGGCCATCAGGCCGGAGATCGCGTGCTCAAGGCCTTCGCGGAGTTGGTCACCGCGTCCATGCGGCCTGGCGACCTGTTCGGTCGCCTCGGCGGCGAGGAATTCGCCTGCCTGCAAGTCGACGCGACCATGGCGGAGGCACTGCACACGGCGGAAAGGCTGCGCCGCACGTTCGAGGCGACGCGCTTCCCGGGCCCGATGGCGAACGCCACCGTCAGCGTCGGGGTCGCCATGGCGAGCGACGCCGGCCGGACTTTGTCGGCACTCCTGGCGAGCGCGGATCGGGCGCTCTATCGCGCCAAGGCGGACGGACGCAATCGCGTCGCGCCGGCGCCGCTCGTGCTGGTCGACACCGGCGGCCGGGAGACCGCGCGTCAGACGATGGAAATTGATCGATCGCCGGCAATGGCGGGATAGCGCCAGGCGCGTTTCAATGCAGGTGCGCCAAGCTCATGAGATGCGCCTGCAGATAACTGGCGGTCAGGACGGACGGCATCAGCGGGTCGCCGTGATGGCCAAAATCCGCGAACGCATCGCCATTCTGCTCAGGGCTGCCGAGCCAATTATGAGTTTCAGTAGAAGTGAATAAATGATTGAATGCGGGCATGCCGGCCGGCGTCGGCACGTCGCCATGATAGGCAAAATTCACGAACGCATCGCCACTCTGCTCATGGCTGCCGAGCCAGTCTTGAGTCTCGGCGGGCATGAACGAGTGGTCGAACGCGGGCGTGCCGGCCGGCGGGTCGGAATCGCCGCCGGAGCCGTGATGGAAGATGAAAGTGTCGTTGCCGAGCGACACCGACGCATCGGAAGAGTTAGTCGCCGGCGGATCGATGATGTCCGTGTCGTCATCGAGCGACGCCGACGCATCGGAAGAGTTGGTCGCCGGCGGATCTAGGATGAACGTGTCGGTACCGTTATCTGATATTTGCAACGTTCCGCTGAAGTCATCGAACGTCAATGTGGTAGTCTCACCTCCATCCGTCAGAGTCACGGCGAGGTTTCCATCGGTGCTCTGCTCGGAATCGATCGTCCAAACGCCGGTTAGCTCGATTTCATCCGAAGTCGCCGCGTTGGCCGCCGTGCCGGCGAAACCGGAGATCTGCCCGGAGAAACCCGCCGCGTCGCCGAGCACAAGTTCGCCGTAACCGGCGCCGTTGTCGAAGACGACGTTGACGCTCGCGGCCGCGTCGAGGACGAGCGTGCCGTCGGCGATAACGGCGCTGCCGGTGCCGTTCACCGGATCGTCGATCGTGAGCGTGCCGCCGTTCGCCGCTTCGAGCACGCCATCATTGGTGATAGTGGCGCCGGTATCGAGCGTGAGCGTGTCGCCGGAAACGTTGGCCTCGATCGTGCCGTCCGCCTCGTTGACCAGCATCAAGGTCCCGTCGCCCGAGCCGATCTCACCGGCGCCGGAGATGACGTTGTCGACATTGGTCAGAACGGCGGCCGGATCGGCGGCGACGATCGTGGAATTGCCGGACAACGTGAGTTCGCCGCCGCCCTCGAGCGTGACGCCGTCGCCGGTGATCTGCAACTCGGTCTGGTCGCCGGTCGAGTTCAGCGCGATGGTGCCGGTGTTATCGATCGTGCCGGAGAGCGGCAGCACCGCGCCGTCGCTCACCGTCATGGTGCCGGAATTGTCGACCACCGGCGTCTGGTTGAACACGAAGTCGGCGGCGGTGAGCGCGGTCGCGCTGATGCCGTGCAGCGTGATCGTCTCGCCGGCGCCGATGGTGATCACCGCGTCCCCGTTGGCGTCGTCGGCTATCTGAAGATCGCTGAAGCCGGTGATATTGGCGAAGCCGATGAGGTCGATCTTGTCGCTCGCGGCGTTGAAATTGAAGATCGTGTCGTTGCCGATCGGCTGCGCGAAGACGAAGAGATCGTTGCCGCCGGCGCCGGTCAAAGTGTCGTCGCCGGAAAGCGCGAAGATCGGGTTGCCGGGCGCATAGGCCTCGACGTTGTCCGCCATGGTGGCGCTGCCGGTCGTGCCGTCGGCATTGGTCCAGGTCTCGGTCACGTTGAGCACGGCCGCGCCGGCGTAATCCGCAGGAGCGGTGACCGTCAGCGAGGACGGATCGTCGGTCTCGACCGTCCAGGTGCCGTCGGCGTTGGCGGTGCCGCCGCTGACGCTCCAGCCCGCGAGCACCCCCGCGATAGTCACTGTTACCTCGCCGGCGACGTCGCTTGCGGGATCGGTGAGCGCCAGGTTGATCGGATCGCCGGCGACGCCGGCGGGGGAGGTCGGGTCGAGGGCGAAATCACTTGCGGTGAGCGTCAAGTTTCCCGACAGGACAATTTCCATCTGCGCAGAAGTCAGATTTTCTGAGCTGCCCTTAGTGTTGACGTAAATGATCGTGTTCTCGCCGCTTTGAACCCAAACAACACTATGCGCCGCGATGCTGCTGCCGGTATCATTGCCTCCATAGGTCGTAGCGCCGGTAATCGCCGAAAGATCGATCTTGTCATTGGTGACATTGAAGTTGGTAATCGTATCCGGGTTCGTTTGAGTGGACTCGTTTGTGCTCGTAAAGGCGACGGTGTCGTCACCGCTGCCGAGGTTGATCGTCTCTCCGCTCTCGCCGACCCGCATCGTCAGCGTATAGTTGCTGTTACCCCCCTCGGTGATGGTCGAGAAGCCGGTGAAGGTATTGGGCGTGTTGAGGTTGATCGCGCCGCCGCCCGAGAGCGCCAGCGTGTCGCTGCCGGCGCCGGTCAGGCTGTCGTTGTGGAGCAACGTGCTTGCGGTCGCGTTCACCGTGTTGGTGTCGCCGGTGAACGAGACCGTGTCGGTGCCGGTGCCCAGCGTCACCGTGTTGCCGCTGCCGCCGTGCACCGTGTCGGTGCCGCTGCCGAGAATGACGCTGTCGCCCGTCCCCGTCACCGTTACCGTCAGATTGCTGTTGTTGAGCGTCAGCATGTCGCTGTTGCCACTCAGGGTGATGTCTTCAAAGCCGGTGAAGGTGGCGAGACTGCCGAGGTTGATCGAGCCGTTGTTGCCGGAAATCGCCAGCGTGTCGGTCCCTGATCCGCCGGTCAGGCTGTCGCTGGTGAGCAGCGTTGCGCCGGTGCCGATGACGCCCTTCACCGTGTTGGTGCCGCTCGCGAACGATACCGTGTCGGTGCCGGTGCCCAGCGTCACCGTCGCATTGCTGCCCGTTCCGGTTCCGCCCGTGACTGAATCGGTGCCGTTGCCAAGCGTAACCGACAACGTCTCTCTATTTGCCAGCGTCAAGGCCGTATTGCTGTCGTCCTCGGTGATGGTCGAGAACCCGCTAAAGGCCGCCAGCGAGTTGAGGTTGATCGTGCCGCCGCCCGAGAGCGCCAGCGTGTCGTTGCCGGCGCCGGTCAGGCTGTCGCCGCTGAGCAATGTGCTTGCGGTCGCATCGACCGTGTTGGTGCCGGCGGTGAAATAGACCGTATCGGTGCCGGTGCCGAGCGTCACCGTGGTCGTGGCGTTGCTGGCCCCATCGACGATCCAGACGTCGCCGGTCATGCCGCTGGCGTCGATCGTGTCGTTGCCACCCAGTCCGTAAACGATGGTCGGCGTCGATGCGCTGAGACCATCGGCGGCTAAATCGGATTCGACGCTTATCGTGTCGCCGCTCGACGTGCCGACCACCACGTCGAAAGGCAGCGTGGCGCTCGTCGATTCGCTCGTGTCTGTGACCTGCACGTTGAACTGATAAACTGTTCCGCCGGAGCTTCCGCCGAGATTGCTGCCCGCCACGGAGAGGGTTCCTCCCGTAGTCAAGCTAAAGGCGGTCGTGCCGCTTAGGGCGAAAGTGTAGTGGTCGTGGAAATTGCCGGTCCCGGCGAATGTTCCGATTTCGTTGCTCTCATTTAGCGCATTGGAGCCAAGCAATTTATTCAAATTACTGGTGTCCAATGTGAAATTGAACCCCAAGGCGTCGATCGCGATCGTCTGCGTGGCGGTGGCGTCTTCCAGGCTGGAGGTCGCGTTCACCGTGATGGTGTCGGACCCGGCGGTGCCGTCCGCGTCGGTCAGCGTCGCGAGATCGGCGTTGACCTCGCTCAACGTGCCGCTGATGGTCAGGTCATTGGAATTGTTGCCGGTGACGGTGCCGCCGCCGGATACATTCGTATTCACCGCCAGCACGCCGTTATTATCGGTCAGGGTGACCGTGTAGGTCTCGCCGGCCACGGTATAGCCGTTATCCGCGACGCTGACGCCCGCGATGTCCGCCACCTGGCCGACCCCGACCGTCGTTGACGACGGCACCGTAATGTCCGGCGCGAGGATGAAATTTGCGGCGGAGAGACTATTAGCGAGTTCCGTGGCGGCGTTGCTGCTCGTCGTCACCAGAACGATCTCCAGGACGGAACTGCTGTTCAAATTTTCCGAAGTCGAGGCGCTGTTCGCGTAAACGAGAACGTCGTCAGCCTGACTGCCGGTGCCCACAATCCATGCAACGCTGTCGGCGCTTATGGTGGAGCCGCCGCGCCCGCTGCTAATCGTCCCCATTTGGGTAATGCCGCTAATCGCGGCGAGCGAGATGAAATCATGCGTCGAGCCGAGCGTGCCGCCGCCGGAATCGAAATTGGTGATCGTGTCGGGGGCACTCACCGGCGATTCGCTGACCGCGGCATAAAGATAGGTATTGCTGCCGCTGCCGCCGGTCATGACATCGGCGCCTTCGCCGCCGACGAACCAGACGGGGGCCGTCATGCCGGCGGCGTCGATCGTGTCGCCGTGGCTTCCGCCCAAGCCATAGACGATGGTCGGCGTCGACGGATCAATGCCAAGGCTCCCAGGACCGGTGAGCGTTATCGTGTTGCTGTGCGAAGCATCGACCACCACGTCGAAAGGCAGACTGACCAACTGCGTTCCATTGGTGACCTCGACCGTCATCTGATAGACGGTCCCGCCGGCGGCTCCGGTTAAACCATTCGAGCCGTTAGCGCCTGTGAAAAGGTTTTCCAGATTCGTGCCGGAGCTGTCGGTGAAGGGGTTACCCGTGCTACCGACAGTGGTGCCGTCGTAGATAAGGGTGAAAGAGTAGCCGTCGTCGGCAATGCCCCCGATCCCGGTGAATGTTCCAATCTGCGTCTTGTTTGCCAGATCGTCGTTGTTGCTTTCCAATGCAAATAACGTCGCGGCGTCGGGCGTGAAGATGAAGCTGATCGTCGGCGCCACCGCCGGATCGGTGTCGGTCACCGTGGTGGTGTTGTCGGTGGTGGGGGTGGCGTAGGCGCTGCTGGTGTCGCTCAGCGTGAAGGTCGTCGTCACCGCGGTGTTGGGCACGCCGTCCACCGGCGTGAACACCAGAACGTCGAGGTCGGCGG
>JASHRY010000306.1 GCA_030037105.1 Xanthobacteraceae bacterium | reverse complement strand
CATTCCACGCCCGATCTTCGACACGCAGGTCGCGGCCATGGTGCTCGGCCACGGCGATTCCATCTCCTACGAGCAGCTCGTGCAGCGCATCACCGGGGATACGCTCGACAAGTCGCATCGCTTTACCGACTGGACGCGGCGGCCGCTGTCCGAGGCGCAGCTTGCCTATGCGGTCTCCGACGTGACGCATCTGCGCGATATTTATCTCGCGCTCGTCGCCGACCTTGAGCGGCGCGGCCGCGCCGATTGGGTCCAGGAGGAGATGCAGGTGCTCACCTCGCCCGACACCTACCGCATGGATCCGGAGAACGCCTGGCAACGGCTGAAGACGCGCGTGCGCAAGCCCAAGGAACTGGCGGTTCTGATCGAGGTCGCGGCCTGGCGCGAGCGCGAGGCGCAGTCGCGCGACGTGCCGCGCTCGCGCGTGCTCAAGGACGAGGCGATCGCCGACATCGCCGTGCAGGCGCCCACGACCACCGAGAAACTCCAGAGCCTGCGCTCGCTGCCCAAGGGCTTCGACCGCTCGCGCTGGGCCGCAGCGATCGTCACCGCGGTCGAGCGCGGCCTGGCGCGCGATCCGAAAACCCTGCCGCGTCCGGCGCGCATTCAGCCCGCCATGAACGGCACCGCGGTCATCGAGTTGCTCAAGGTGCTGCTGCGCATGATCGCGGAACGCCACCACGTCGCCGCCAAGGTGATCGCCACGGTCGACGACCTCGAGCGCATCGCCGCCGACGACGACGCCGACGTCCCCGCGCTCGCCGGCTGGCGCCGCGATTTGTTCGGCGAGAAGGCGCTCGCGCTCAAGCACGGCAGGCTCGCGCTCGCGATCGAAAACGGCAAGGTCGCCGCGGTCGAGCGCGGATCGCTTCCCGCGCGCGGACAGGAACGGGCCTGACCTACTTGGTCGCAAATTTTCTGGTACCGGCCCAAAGGGAGTACACGTAGCCCAGCAGCAGGACGGCATAAGTCACGACAAGCACCCAGCCCGCCGGATTCATGACATGGGCCAGCGTGGCCCAGGCAGAGACCACGAGTCCGAGAACATAGCCGACCGTGCCGCCCAGCAGCAGGCCGCGCAACGCGGTCCAATCGTGAGAGTTCCTGACGAACCAGTTGACGAGTCCGAACTCGATCAATGTCAGGCCCAGCAGGCGGAAACCCAACACCGCGCCGGAATTGGATTCAATGCCATAGGTGGCGAGCACGGCTGTCGGGGCCAGCAGGAGCCCGATTCCGTTCAGAACGGAAATCACGGCGATAACCGCGAAGAAACGTTTGAGATTTTCCATGTCGTCCCCCTTTATTGCCGGTCGCCTCCGGCGCAATTCGCCGCGCAATTGCCCCGCGCGCCGGCATTCAACCGTACCGGCGCGGCCTTGGCAATTCACCGGTGTCGCTCACCCTATCAGCACGACCGGCTCGCGCCCGATGAGGCGCGCAAGCGCACGCAGCCGGTTCAAAACCCGGGCGCCGGCGAGCGCCGCGAATTCGCCGCGAAGATGCAGGGCGAGCCGGTGCCGTTCCACCGCGAGCGGCGTGCGCGACAGCACTCCCGGCATGGCGGCGGACACGACATAGGCGAGCCGCAGCGCCGCGCCGAGCACGCGCGCGCGGTCGATCATGCGCGTCGAAGCAAGCTCGCGCAGGCGCGGCGAAAGCTCGTCGTCCACGGCCGCTCCGGCGTAACGGTAAAAGACGGCGAGCGCCAAATAGGCGCGGCCCGGATGGTCGATCGCAGTGAAGCCGCCATAGGCGATGAGGTCGAGCGATTGCTCGCCGCGGTAATCGGGATGCGCCCGCCAGCCGATATCAGCCAGGAGGCACGCGGCGTGGCGAAGTCGGCGCTCCTCGGCGGTCTCGTCGAGGCCGGAAGAAGCGATGAAGCGGTCGGTCCATTCGATCAGCTCTTCGCCATGGCGCGGCGAGCGCGAACGCAGTCGGTTGAGATCGCGGGCCGCTTCGATGAGCGCGTCTTTCTCCTTGTCCTTCTGTTTAAGCAGCGAATAGAGCAGACCCTCGCGCACGCCGAGCGCCGAGAACATCACCCGGCGCGGCTTGCCGATGCGCACGGCGTGTTCGAGCACGAGCGCCGCATAGGCAAGGAGCGGCCGCCGGGCATTGGCCACGACCTCGATGTTGGACAACGTCTCGACGTCGACGCGATGCACCAGGCGGGCGAATTCGAGCGCCTCATCGGCGGCGATGGCGTAGCCGTGCATGACGTGCAGGGGATAGCCGGTCTGCCACATGTGCAGCCGCGCCAGCGCCCGCCAGGTGCCGCCGACGGCGTAGAAGCTGCGGTCCTCGCAGTCCTTGAGCACCGGCACGCCGGCGAGCGCGTTCTTGACCAATTTCTCCGCCTTCTTGACCGATCGCGCCGAAACATCGGCCAAGGCGAGGCCGCCGAGCGGGCGGGTCACGCCGCGTCGGACCCGCGTCCCGCGGACGTCGACCAGCTCGAGCGAGCCGCCGCCGAGATCGCCCACCACTCCGTCCGCCTGATGCACGCCGGAAATGATGCCGAGCGCGGTGAATTCGGCCTCGCGCCCGCCCGAGAGCACGTCGATGTCGAGCTTAATGATCCGCTCGGCGAGCGCGATGAAGGCGCGGCCGTTCCTGGCGTCGCGGCAGGCGGCGGTGGCAATGGCCAGGACCTTCTTCACGCCCATCGTCGTGCACAGCGCGTGGTAGCGCTTGAGCGCGGACAAAGCGTGCTCGACGGCGTCGGCGGCGAGCAATCCGGTTGAGGCGACTTCGCGGCCGAGCCCGCACAATGCCTTTTCGTTGAACAGCGCGATGGGGCTTCGGGCGAGCCCTTCATAGACCACGAGCCGCACCGAATTCGAGCCGATGTCGATCACCGCGATCGGCGGACCGTGGTCCAGGCGTCCGGGTGCGTCGTTTCTGGCGCGGTTCATGTCTGGGAATCGGCGCAGCAGCGATTGGCGGGCGATACGCAGGCGCTCACGCCCGTTCCGAGCGATGGCGCAACCGGGGGATCGGGTCCTTGGGTGACTTTCCGCGCCCTGACAGGCTTGGATTGGTCATGAAATAGGTATGCGCGTTGAAGGCCTCCTCGCCGGCGGCGGGCTTGATGCGCGCGGACGTCCCGTCGGCGAGGAACTGCCAGCTCTGCTCGTTGTCCTTCAGGTTGGCGACCATGATCTGGTCGAGGACCTGCTCGTGCACCGTGGGATTGAGGATCGGACAGATGACCTCGACGCGACGGTCGAGGTTGCGCGGCATCATGTCGGCGGAGGAGATGTAGACCGCCGCCTTCGGATGCGGCAGGCCGTGACCGCCGCCGAAGCAATAGATGCGGCCGTGCTCAAGAAAGCGGCCGACGATGGATTTGACGCGGATATTCTCGGACAGGCCCGGAATGCCGGGCCGCAGGCAGCAGATGCCGCGCACCACAAGCTCGATCGCCACGCCGGCGCTCGAAGCCCGATACAACGCGTCGATGATGTCGGCATCGACCAGCGCGTTCATCTTCATCCACACCGCCGCCGGGCGGCCGGCCTTGGCATGGGCGATCTCCTCCTCGATGTGGGCGTGGATGCGCTTGCGCAAGGTGAGCGGGGAGACCGCCATGCGCTCGAGCTCGGCCGGCTCGGCATAGCCGGTCACGTAATTGAACACGCGCGCAACGTCGCGGGCGATGACCGGATCGGCGGTGAAGAACGACAGGTCGGTATAGATGCGCGCCGTCACCGAATGATAATTGCCGGTACCGACGTGCACGTAGGAGGCGAGCGCCGCTCCCTCGCGGCGGACCACGAGCGAGAGCTTGGCGTGAGTCTTGAGCTCGAGGAACCCGTACACGACCTGCACGCCGGCGCGCTCGAGGTCGCGCGCCCAGCGGATATTGGCCTCCTCGTCGAAGCGCGCCTTGAGCTCGACCACCGCGGTGACCGATTTGCCGGCTTCAGCGGCTTCCGCGAGCGTCTTGACGATCGGCGAATCGGCCGAGGTGCGGTACAGCGTCTGCTTGATCGCGACGACGTCCGGATCGCGCGTCGCCTGGTGCAGGAAGTCCACCACCGCATCGAAGGATTCGTAGGGATGGTGGACGATGAGGTCCTTTTGCCGGATCGCGGCAAAGCAATCGCCGCCGTGGTCGCGGATGCGGCCGGGATAGCGCGGCGTATAGGGCACGAATTCCAGGTCGGGCCGGTGGAGGCCGGCGATCTGCGCCATCTCGTCGAGCGCGAGCACGCCATCGACCTTGAACACGGCGTCGTCGCCGGCGCCGAGCGCGCGTTGCACGAAGCTTTGCAACTCCGCCGGCATCAACGCCTCGATGTCGAGCCTGATCACCAAGCCGCGGCGGCGACGCTTGAGCGCGGTCTCGAACAGCCGCACCAGATCTTCCGCCTCTTCGAGGATTTCCAGCTCCGAGTCGCGGATGACGCGGAACGCGCCCACTCCCTTCACCGCGTAGCCGGGGAACAACTTGCCGATGAACAGGCTGGTCGCGCCCTCGATCGAAATGAGCCGCACCTCGCCGCCCTCGCCGGCCTGCGGCAGCCGCACGAACCGCTCGATGCGGTTCGGCATGCGAATGAGCGCGTTCATCGCCTTGCCGTCCTTGGCGCGGGCGAGCTGCAAGGCGATCGAGAAGCCGAGATTGGGAATGAACGGGAACGGATGCGCCGGGTCGATGGCGAGCGGCGTGAGCAGCGGAAAGATATGGGCGAGAAAATAGTCTTCGAGCCAGGCCCGCTCCGCCTTGGCCACTTCGGGACCGTCGACCAGCACGATGCCCGCCTGGGCGAGCGCCGCGCGCAATTCGCGCCATTGCGCCTGCTGGTCCTCCACCAACAGCACGACCGCCTCGGCGATGCGCACGAGCTGCTCGGTCGGCGTCAATCCTTCCGGGCTCTTGGTAACAATGCCGGCGCGCACCTGCGCTTTGAGGCCGGCGACGCGCACCATGAAGAATTCGTCGAGGTTGTTCGCCGAGATCGACAGGAACTTCAACCGCTCCAACAGCGGATGTCCGCGATTGGCGGATTCTTCGAGCACCCGCCGGTTGAAATTGAGCCACGACAGTTCGCGGTTGATGAAGCGCTCCGGACTTGCGGCAAGAGCCGACACCGCATGGCTCTCCGCCGGCTCGGCGAGCCGTACCGGTCGTTCCAGGTCGAGGCCGGATTCGAGTGCAAGGACTTTGGCTTGGCCGCGGTCGGCCATGGTCGCTCCTTGTTCCCCCTCAAGCCTCACGATCGCATTCCTTGGTAGCGATTCAATGACCTCAACCGCGTTGAGATAAGGCGGGGTGCTGCCACTGCGTCAAGCCGCCCCCCGGCGAACGGACGGCGGACGCCGTCTATGAATATGAAAGATCAATGAGCTATGCCATCTTGCCACGCAACGAGTTGAAGAACAAAATCTATGTAGCGGCAATCGCTACAGAGGCGCATTCGAGCCAACCCCACAACAAGAGATAAGTCCAGAGCGCAAGGTCATGGGCGATAAACATTTTCGATCTCGACACGGTCGCGATCGTGACGGTCGCGGCGGTAAAAATCAAACGTGGTCGCGGAACATTTCGGCCGCGAGCGCGCGCGTTGCCGGGCGGCCCTGTCGCAACGCCTCGTTGTCGAGCGCGGTCACCGCCGAACGCGCGGCCGCGAAGGAGCGCTCGATGCGGGTCGTGAGGTAGCGCACCACGCTTTCGTCGATCGTGAGCTGGCGATCGGCGGCGAGCTTGATGATGACCGCGCAAAGCATCGCATCATCCGGCGCTTCCAGTGTCGCCACCGGCAGAGCCCGCAGCCGCGACGCGAGGTCGGGTATGGCGACCGGCCAGGCAACCGGCGCGGCGCGCGCGGTGAACAGGAGAAACGCCCGCTCCTCGCGGGCAAGATTGATGAGATGAAACAAGACGCGCTCGTCGGCGGCCGCGGCGTCCTCGACCACCAGTGCACCGGTCGCCAGCGCAGAAGGAAGCCCGGCCTCGCCGAGCGCACCGGCGGATACGACGCGCGCACCCGCTGCCGCCGCCCAGATCGTCGCCAAATGTGTCTTGCCGGAACCCTCGGGGCCGATCAAGGCGACGGCGTTCGCGGGCCAGTCGGGCCAGCGGTCGATGAGCCGGAGCGCCGCCTCGTTGCCCGGTCCGGACAGGAAATCCTCGCGCGAGAAGTTCTCGGCGTGATCGAGCGCGAGCGCCAACTGACGCGGGCGGGAGGCCATGGCGCCTAAGGCATGATCCGGAAATGTGGCAACCGGTTTTCCCGAAAGATCATGCTCCACTGCTTTAGAAGCCCTCGAAGACCGTTCAGCCGCGATCAGACAAGGTCGAAGCGATCAGCGTTCATCACCTTGTTCCACGCCGCCACGAAATCATGCACGAACTTCCGCTGTGCGTCGTTGGCGCCATAGACTTCGGCAATGGCGCGCAAATGTGCGTTCGAGCCGAAAATGAGGTCGACGCGGGTGCCGGTCCACTTCAGTTTGCCCGTTGCGCGGTCGCGGCCCTCGAACACGTCTTCGCCTTTCGAGGTCGCTTTCCACGTCGTGCTCATGTCGAGCAGGTTCACGAAGAAGTCGTTGGTGAGCGTCTCCGGCCGGCTGGTGAAGACGCCATGCTGCGATTGTCCGTAGTTGGCACCCAGCACGCGCAGCCCGCCGACGAGAACCGTCATCTCCGGCGCGGTCAGCGTCAGCAATTGCGCCTTGTCGACCAGCAGTTCCTCTGCCGCAACGGCGTACTTGGCCTTTTGGTAGTTGCGGAACCCGTCGGCGACCGGTTCGAGCACGGCGAAGGACTCCACGTCGGTCTGCCCCTGCGAGGCGTCGGTGCGCCCCGGCGCGAAGGCAACCTGCACGTCATGCCCGGCTTTCTTCGCCGCCTGCTCGACGGCTGCGCAGCCGCCCAGGACGATCAGGTCGGCAAGCGAAACCTTCTTCCCGCCGGACTGCGCGGCGTTGAACGCCTTCTGGATTCCCTCCAGGGTCTTGAGCACCTTCGCCAGTTGGGCAGGCTGGTTGACCTCCCAATCCTTCTGCGGCGCGAGGCGGATGCGCGCTCCGTTCGCCCCGCCGCGCTTGTCGGAGCCGCGGAAGGTTGCCGCCGAGGCCCAGGCGGTCGAGACCAGTTGGGAGATGGAAAGCCCCGAGGCGAGGATCTTTCCCTTGAGTGCGGCGATGTCCTTGGCGTCGATCAGCGCATGATCGACCTTGGGCACGGGGTCCTGCCACAACAGCTCCTCCGCCGGAACCTCCGGGCCGAGATAGCGCGCGCGCGGACCCATGTCGCGGTGCGTCAGCTTGAACCACGCCCGGGCGAACGCGTCGGCGAATGCGTCGGGATGCTCGAAGAAGCGCCTTGAAATTTTTTCGTAGATGGGATCGAACCGCAGGGAAAGGTCCGTGGTCAGCATGGTCGGCCGGCGATGCTTGGACGGATCATGCGCATACGGCACCGATTCCGGAGCATTCTTCGCCACCCATTGGTACGCGCCGGCCGGACTCTTGGTCAGCTCCCATTCGTAGCCGAACAGGTTCTCGAAGAAGTTGTTGCTCCATTGCGTCGGCGTCGTCGTCCAGGTCACTTCCGGGCCGCCGCCGATCGCGTCATCGCCCATGCCGCTGCCGAAACTGCTCTTCCAGCCGAGGCCTTGCTCTTCGATGCCGGCGGCTTCGGGCGCCGGGCCCACCAGCGACGCGTCGCCGGCGCCGTGGGTCTTGCCGAAGGTGTGACCGCCGGCAATCAGCGCGACGGTCTCCTCGTCGTTCATCGCCATGCGGGCGAAGGTTTCGCGGATGTCCCTGGCGGCGGCGAGCGGATCCGGTTTGCCGTTCGGGCCTTGCGGATTGACGTAAATCAGCCCCATCTGCACGGCGGCGAGAGGATTTTCGAGGACCCGGTCGCCCGAGTAGCGCGTGTCGCCGAGCCAAGTGTCCTCGGCGCCCCAATAGGTGTCCCCATCAGGCTCCCAGACATCGGCGCGCCCGCCGGCGAAACCGAATGTCTTGAAGCCCATCGACTCGAGCGCGCAGTTGCCGGCGAGGATTATCAGGTCGGCCCACGAGATCTTGCTGCCGTATTTCCGCTTCACCGGCCACAACAACCGACGCGCCCGGTCGAGGAGCACGTTGTCCGGCCAACTGTTGAGGGGCGCGAAGCGCTGCTGCCCGGCTCCGGCGCCGCCGCGGCCGTCGCCGATGCGGTAGGTGCCCGCGCTGTGCCACGCCATCCGAATGAACAGCGGACCATAATGGCCGAAATCCGCAGGCCACCAGTCCTGCGAGTCCGTCATCAGCGCGTAGAGGTCCTGCTTCAGAGCCTTGAGGTCGAGCTTCCCGAACTCCGCCGCGTAGTTGAACGTCTCGCCCATGGGATTGGACAGAGAAGAATTCCGGTGGAGCTTATCGAGGTTCAACTGGTTCGGCCACCAGTCCCGGTTGGTTCTGGCTCTAGCAGTCGTATGCACGACGGGGCACTTGCCCGCGCTCGTGTCAGTCTTTGCGTCCATGTCTCTCTCCGATCGTGTTCTGTAATCTTCTTCGAGTGGTCTCGTAAGCAACTATACTATTACGATCCCACGCCGACGAGATTCCGGCCGCGGTCCTTGGTATGGAATTTGAGCGCGAGACCGCGCTCCGCGCTTCGTCGTCAATGTGGGGCCATCGGCCATGGGGGATCTCTCCTTGCAGGCGCTGGCGGAAGATCGGGACGGCTTTTAAGCCGCTTCGGTCATCAGGTCTAATCGTATTGCCTGAAGCCTTCGAAGGCTAACTTATTTATCACTGTGACTTTGCGCCAGCTTCGTTATCTCATCGTGTTCGCCGGTCTGCCGCGGCTCCATGCCGCGCGTATCCGCGGCCGCGCCTAAGGTGCGCGAGGCCGGACCCGGATAC
>JASHRY010000043.1 GCA_030037105.1 Xanthobacteraceae bacterium | reverse complement strand
GATCGACAGCCGATCGGTTTTGCGCGCGCGCATCGCGATCTTGAAGACGTCGATGCGATCGCCGCCGATGCGCTTGGCGTGATACATGGCGAGCTCGGCATCCTTCAATCTTTCCTCGGCGCGTTGCGCCCCGCCGTCGCCGAGCGACAATCCGATCGAGCCGGTCAGAAAGATTTCGCGGTCGTTGAAGGTGATCGGAGCGCGCAGCGCGCGACGCACGGTTTCGGCGAACGCGATGATGCGCGCGGAGTCGCGCTCCGACAGCAGGATGAGACCGAACTGGTCGCCGGAAAGGCGGGCCAGCGTGTCCTGCGGCTTTATCAGCCGCGACAGCCGTCGCGCCAGCGTGAGCAGGATCGAGTCGCCGATCGCCATGCCGACCGAGTCGTTGACCTGCTTGAAGCGGTCGAGGTCGATCACCATCACCGTCGGGCGGATCGCGGTGTCGGCCTTGGCGAAACCGAGCACCGCATCGAGTCGATCAAGGAAAAGTTCGCGGTTGGGCAGGCCGGTGATGTTGTCGTGCACCGCATCGTGCAGGAGCCGTTCCTCCACGGTCTTGAAGTCGGTGACGTCGGTGAGCGTGCCGACGAGACGGATGACCTCGCCGTCGGAGCCGACCACGGGTCGCGCGCGCAAGGCGAACCACAGATAATGACCGTCGGCCGTGCGCATGCGGAAATCCTGCGCGACACGGCCGCGCCGCTGTTCGACCACGCCGTCGAGCGTGGTGCGGAAGCGGTCGCGGTCGAGCGGATGCAGCAGCTCGACCCAGGTCGCCGCGGCGCCGACGAGCGATCCACGCTTAAGCCCGAGCATCGCTTCCGTTTCCGGGCTGGTGAACACCCTGTCGGCGGACACGTCCCAGTCCCAAATCATGTCGCCGGCGCCGGTGAGTGCCAGCGCGCGGCGCTCGACATCGGACACGATCCCCTGGGCGGTGCCGCCGGCAAAGGCGTGCTGCATCACCGTGAAGCCGATCAGCATGACGATGAGAACCAGCCCGCCGAGCAAAGCGGGCCCGACGATGTCGTTGGTGAGAAAGCCCAAGACCGTCAGCGCGGCGCCGACCACCCAGACGACCAAGAGCAGCCAGGTCGGGATCAACATCACCGCGCGGTCATAGCCGTGCGTGGACAGGTAAACGACCAGACCGAAGCCGAGGAAGGCGATGAAGAACAGCGATAGGCGGGCGATGCCGGAGGCGACCGCCGGCGAGAACATGGCCAACGCCACCAGCGCGCCGAGAAAGGCGAGCCAACCGAAAGTGATGTGCGCGTAGCGAACGTGCCAGCGGTTCAGGTTCAAATAGGCGAACAGGAACACCAGCAGCGTCGCCGCCAGGATCGCTTCGCCCGATGCGCGCCAGATGCGTTCGGCGCCCGAGGACGTATCGAACACCTTGCCCCAGAAACCGAAATCGATGCCGACATAGATCAGCACCGCCCAGCCGAGCGCGGCGGCGGCGGGGAACATCACGCTCCCCTTGACAACGAACAGAATGGTGAGGAACAGCGCCAACAATCCGGCAATGCCGATGACGATGCCCTGATAGAGCGTAAGCGAATTGACCTTGTCCTTGTAGGCGTCCGGCGCCCAGAGGTAGAGCTGCGGCAGGTTCGGGGTGCGCAACTCGGCGACGAAGGTGATCACCGAGCCGGGGTCGAGCGTGATGCGGAAGACATCGGCATTGGAGTTGTTCTGCCGCTCCGGCGGGTCGCCGGAGGACGGCGTGATGTTGACGATGCGCGACAGCCCGAGATCGGGCCAGAGGATGCCTGAGCCGACCATCCGGTAGTGCGGGGCGACGATCAGGCGGTCGATCTGCTCGTCGCCATTGTTGGCGAGCGCGAACACGGCCCAGTAGTTTCCGGCTTCGCGTGCGCGCACTTCAACGCGGCGGACGATGCCGTCGGGGCCGGGAGCGGTCGAGACTTGGACGCGGTCGCCGGCGGTGTGTTGAAACTCGGCGGCGTCAGTAAGGTCGATGGCCGCGGCATCGAGGCGGACATTTACAGCCTCGACCGCGGCGGCCCTCGAGGCGCCGAGAAAAGCCGCGCACGCAAAAACGGCGAGCGCCGTGGCAGCGCGAAAAAGTGCCAAGAGACGACCTCCAAGGTCGGCAGCCGGCGCAGCTCGCGCCCCGATGGACACCACACCCGGCAAGACAATTGAGCCGGCTTTACGCCAAATTCGCGGCTCTTTGCCGTGTGAGCGCCCGATTAAGCCATGTCGATGCCCGCGATGAGTAGCGCCGGGGCGGCGGTGGAGCAAGCGTTTTCCCGTGTCTTTTCAAAGGGTCAGGACGATCTTGCCGATGTGTTGGCTGCTTTCCATGCGGGCGTGAGCGGCGGCCGCTTGGCGTAGCGGAAAGGTCGAATCGATCACCGGCTTGACCCGCCCCGCCGCCATCAGCGGCATTACGTTCGCCTCAACGGCCCGGGCAATGGCTGCTTTGTCCGCAACCGATCGGGCGCGCAGCGCCGAGCCGGTATGAATGAGTCGCTTGAACATGAGCTTGCGCAAATCGACGCTGGCGCGCGAGGCGCCCTGGAAGGCGACCTGCAGGATGCGGCCGTCGAAAGCGGCCGCTTCATAGTTGCGGTCGACGTAATCGCCCCCCACGATATCGAGCACGAGATCGGCGCCGCGGCCCTCGGTCGCCTTTTTGGTCACGGTGATGAAATCCTCGGTCTTGTAGTCGATAGCGATGTCGGCGCCGAGCTTGCGGCAGGCGGCGCATTTTTCCGGCGTTCCGGCGGTGGTAATGACGCGTGCACCGAAGGCTTTGGCGAGCTGAATGGCGGTGGTGCCGATGCCGGAAGAACCGCCATGGATGAGCACCGTCTCGCCCGCCGCGAGCCGGCCGCGCTCGAACGCGTTGTACCAGACCGTGAAAAAAGTCTCCGGCACGGCGGCCGCCTCGATCAGCGACAATCCGTCCGGTACCGGTAGGGCGTGGCTTTCATGCGCGAGCGCGAATTCGGCGTAGCCGCCGCTCACGACCAGCGCCATGACCTTGTCGGCTTCCTTCCAGCGTGTAACCCCCTCTCCAACCGCGACGATTGCGCCGGCGATTTCGAGCCCGGGAATGTCGGTCG
>JASHRY010000305.1 GCA_030037105.1 Xanthobacteraceae bacterium | reverse complement strand
CGCCCTTCCCGCCAAGGGAGAGACGATGAGAGTCTTTGGCCTCATACCAATGGCATTGAACAGTCATCCATGCCTGTCATCGTCCGCGAAGGCGAAGGCGGACGATGCAGTCAACACCGATGTGTCAGCGAATACTGGATCATCCGCCGGCGCGGATAATGACACCAACACGAGTCGGCGTTTAATGCCGCTGGTATCAGATGTGTTCCAGTGATGATGGAGAATCGAGAATGCGCGCCGCCTCCTCGACGATGGCGGTGAGCCGCTCGGCGGCTGTGGGAATGGACTCGATGCGGCCGGCGCCCGTGCCGGCGTAAAGCGCCATGGCCTCGAAATCGCCGGTCATGTCGCGCAGCGGCGAGTCGGTGCTGAAGAGATAGATCGGCCGTTGGCCTTGGCCGCCGATAATGCGCCGCCCGGCGGCGAACGGATCGCCGCGCTCGCCGCGAGTGACGCCGTTGGGGAGAACGCGCACTGCGGCGCCGGCCGGCCAGTTGATGTGAAAGGCCTGGGTATGAACGGTCTCGCCCGGTTTGGCCGCGACGATGCGTTCCTTATGATAATCGTGGGCGAAGGATTCCCGGGTCGCCAGAAAGCCGGTGCCGATGACCGCGCCTTGAGCGCCGAGTGCCAGCGCGGCGGCGAGATCCCTGCCGTCGACGATGCCGCCGGCCGCAAGAACCGGCACGTCGACGCGCGCCACCACCTCGGCAATGAGCGTCTTGAGCGGCGTTCGGCCGCGGACATGGCCGCCGGCCTCAAACCCTTGGGCGATCACGATGTGGGCGCCCGCGGCGACGGCTGCGGCGGCTTCGTCGGCCGAGCCGACCTGGCAGAGGACCAGACATCCGGCGGCGCGCAGGCGATGCACGAGAGCCTCCGACATATCCCAAAACAGCGCCACTGCGGCCACGTGCTCGGCAATAACCGCGTCCAGTTCGGCCTCGAGAAGATCGGGGGGAGTGGCGGCGGGAATGAGATTGACGCCGAAGCCGCGCGGCGTGGCGGCGCGCACCCGCGATATCTCCGCGCGAATTAGCTCCGGCGCCTCGCGCACCATGCCGAGAAAGCCGAAGCCGCCGGCGTTGCTCACGGCCGCCACCAGCTCCGCGCGCGCGACCCCGCCCATGCCGGCGAGAACGACCGGATAATCGCAGCCGAGAAGACGGCAAGCCGGCGTCTGCAATGTTTGCCGCTGCACGAAAATATGCATATGAGATACTTGTTTGGGCAGTCAAGCGTCGCCGGCGATCGAAAGGATGGCCGCGGCATGAACATTCTTCACGTCAAGCGCGTCTATGACCCGGCGTCGCCGGACGACGGCGTCCGCGTCCTCGTCGACCGTTTGTGGCCGCGCGGCCTCAAGCGCGAGGCCGCCAGCGTCGATCTTTGGCTCAAGGAGGCGGCGCCGAGCGAAGCGCTGCGTCGTTGGTTCAACCACGATCCAAAGCGATGGGCGGAGTTTCAGAAGCGCTATCGCGCGGAGTTGGCGGCGAAGGCGGAGAGCATAAAAGCGCTTCGGGATCTGCTGGCCGGCGCCCGGCCGGTGACCTTGCTGTTCGCCGCCAAGGACACGGCGCGCAACAACGCCGTCGTTCTGCGCGACTGGCTTTCCGCCAAGCCCGGCTAGCTGTGAGCATGATCGGGAAAAGCGGGAACCGGTCTTCCGAAAAGATCGTGCTCCCCCAAGAAGCTGAAGCGCGATCCGACTCAATGCGATCGGGTTGCACTAGGCGGCGGTGTGCGACAGCACGTATTATTCCATCCCGTCCGCCTGCTCCAGCCGATGCAACTCGTCATGCAGCCGCGGATCATCGGCGCTGCCGACTATATGTCCCCTCGATGCGCAACAAGTCGTTCCCCATCGCCTTCCCGGGGCGCACACGGCTGCCGCCAAACAGCATATTGCACCGTCGCTGCGGAATCATCGCTCGGCATCGTCGCCAGATTTGTCGCAGGGGAGGAATTGCCTGCAGCGCGCTCCCGGCGTCCGCGAACCCCGCCTATTCTTCAACCCGACGGCTGCGGCAAAAAATAATAATCCCGGCGAAATGCGCGATATTGCACATTCCGCCGGATTTGGATTATTCTTAAGTTTAATTGAGCGGGTTTCGCGGTTCCGGGTTTGGCCTGCGGAGAGCCCGTTCACCGTCTCGCGGCAGCGGAGCCGCAAATATATGGGCACTGGCGCCCCACATCGTCTCCTTGCGGAGACGCGGTGGGGCGTTTTCGTTTTTGGGCACGGCCAACAGGAGGAAATCAATGAAGGTCACCCGGAGAAGAATCTTGAAGGGAGCCGGTGGGGGACTTGCCGGCGTCCTGGCAAGCGGCGTTGCGCCCTATCATTTTGTGCGCAACATCGCCAAGGCGGCGGAAGGCGACACCATCAAGGTCGGCATTCTGCATTCACTCAGCGGCACGATCGCCATCATCGAGACTTCGCTGCATAATGCCGAATTGCTCGCCATCGATGAAATCAACGCCAAAGGCGGCGTACTCGGCAAGAAGCTCCAACCTGTCGTCGAGGATCCGCAATCGGTGGTGCAGGTCTTTGCCGAGAAGGCAAAGAAACTCCTGCTTGAGGACAAGGTCGTCGCGGTGATGGGCTGCTACACTTCGGCGAGCCGGCAGTCGGTGCTGCCGATCTTTGAGCAGTATAACGGCGTGCTGCTCTATCCGACACTTTACGAAGCCGAGGAATGCAGCAAGAACTGCTTCTATACCGGCGCGGTACCCAACCAGCAGCTCAATGATTTCGTGCCGTGGATCATGAATACGCTGGGACGAAAAAAGTTCTACCTGATCGGCGCCAACTACATCTACCCCAAGGAGACCAACCGCGAAGTCAAGGCGCTGTTGAAGAAATACGGCGGCACCGTGGTGGCGGAGGAATACTCGCCGCTGGGCTCGACCGAGTTCTCGACCAACATCAACAAGATAGCGTCGAGCGGTTGCGACATCGTATTTTCCGATCTGGTCGGCGACCAAGTCGTGGCCTTCTACAAGCAGTTCAAGGAGTTCGGCATCACCGCCAAGGACATCCCGATCTGCACTCCGATCACCACCGAACAGGAGATCGCGGCGATGGGGCCCGAGAACGCCTTGGGCCATTACACTTCGTTCGACTATTTCCAAAGCATCGATACGCCAGAGAACCATTCGTTCGTCGATCGCTACAAGGCGAAATACGGCAAGAATTCCGTGACCAACGCGGTCATGGAATGCGCCTACTTCCAGACCTACTTCCTGGCCCAGGCGATCGCGAAAGTGAAATCGACGGATGCCGACGCCCTTATCTACGACGGATTACCCGGACAGGAATTCCTTGCCCCCGAGGGACGGGTCAAGATCGACGAAAAGACCCATCACACCTGGCTGTGGTCTCGCATAGGGCGCGCCAACGAGAACGGCCAGTTCGACGTTGTCTACAAGTCGAACGACTGGATCCGTCCCGAGCCTTGGGTGAAGTTGCTTTATCCGGACAAGGAGTGCGACTTTACCGACAAGAAAGTGCTTGAGCGGTTGAAGAAACCGTGGAGCGTGGAGAAGAACCGCTCCGGCACAATCAATATGTAGAGCCGAGGCGGATGCGACGGCGGGCATCGTTCGATGTCCGTCGCCGCGTTCGCTTTGCGGGACAGGACGCAGAGTAAGCGACTGCGGGAGAATCCGACCGATGATGGTTCAATCGATCATGACGCAATTCATGAGCGGGTTCAGCGTGGTGGCGATCCTGATTATTTCGGCTATCGGCCTCGCCATCGTGTTCGGAGTCGCCGGCGTCATCAACATGGCGCATGGCGAATTCATCATGGTCGGCGCCTATACCGCCGCGGTGGTCGGCAAGCTCGGCGGCAACACCTTCATCGCCATCCCCGTCGCCTTTGTCGTAGTGGGGCTGCTCGGTTTGGCGGTCGAGCGCGGAATCGTGCGATGGATTTACGATAGGCCCTTGGAAACGCTGCTCGCGACCTGGGGTGTCGGCATCATCTTGCAGGTCGTGACCAAGCTGATCTTCGGACCCGAGCTTTATTACGTCGGGGCGCCGAAGATTCTGAGCGGCGGCTTTCACGTGATCGGACGCCTGCCGTTTCCCTGGTACCGACTGTTCCTCATTATCATGGCGGCGCTGATGCTGGCGCTGGTGTTCTACGTCATCTTCAAGACCGATTTCGGCTTGAAGGTGCGTGCCGTTCGTCGCAATCGGGCGATTTCGAGCTGTCTCGGCATCGATACCGCGCGCATCGATATGATGATCTTCATTTTCGGTTCGGGATTGGCGGGCATTGCGGGCGCGATCTTGGCGCCGATCAAGTCCGTTTCCACGACCATGGGCTTTCCCTATGCCGTCGACGGTTTCATGGTTCTGGTGCTCGGTGGCGTCGGCAGCTTGTGGGGAGTGCTGGCCGGTAGCGCGGTGATGGGCGAGGCGGAGACCGTCTTGTCCTTCATCTTCAACAACGTCATCGGCCGGCTTCTGGTGTTCCTGTTCATCGTTATCATTATCCGCATCGTTCCCAGAGGACTCTTCGGCTATTACGAGCGACGTTGACGCGGCGGAGGCGCAGGAATTGAAAATGGAATCGCCAGTCAAAGCCGAAAACATCGTGAAACGCACCCGCTTTCTCTATCGGGCGCCGCTGCTGCCGCTCTGGATTCTGATCGGTGGCGCCGCTCTGGTGGCGGCGATCGGCGCCTATCCGTACTACGGCAGCAACGCCTATGTGCTGTCACTCTTGGGCAAGTTTCTCTGCTATTCGATTTTCGCGCTCAGCATCGATTTGATCTGGGGCTTTACCGGCATATTGAGCCTCGGCCAGGCGGTATATTTCGGCATCGGCGCTTACATGGTGGCGCTGTCGCTCAAGCTCAATTACGCGCTGTCGCATCCAACGCGCTTCGGCGGCAAGATTCCCGACTTCATGGAATGGAATAGCCTCGCCAAGGTACCGGACTTCATGACGCCGCTTTACAGCTTGCCGCTCGCCGTCGCCGCCGCCCTGATTCTGCCGACGATACTCGCCTTTCTGTTCGGCGTTATTACCTTCAAGCGCCACATTTACGGCGTCTATTGCGCGGTGATTACGCTCGCCGAATCGTTGATCCTTCAGGATTTCATCATCGAGTATCAACCCTATACCGGCGGCTTCAACGGCATTACCGACTATTCGAACTACGTCGGACCGCATTTTCTCTGGTTCATCCTGGCGGTCACCGTGATCTTTTTGATCATCACCCGCATACTCACCCATTCGCGCGTCGGCACAGTGCTGAAATCGATCAGGGACAATGATCTGCGCGCGGAATTCATGGGCTATAACGTCGCCAATTACCGCATCTTCGTATTCTGCATCTCGGCGTTCATGGCCGCGGCCGCGGGCGCGATGTATGCGGCATGGGTAGGAATCATATCATATCTCGACGCCGGGCCGGTCTACTCGATCGAGGGCGTGATCTGGACAGCCGTAGGCGGCCGCGGGACTTTGTTTGGACCCGTGCTCGGCACCTTCCTGGTGAAGGGCGCCGAATTCTTCCTTAGTAACAAGCTCGCCGAATGGTGGCAGATCATCGTCGGCGGTTTGTTCATCTTCGTGGTGCTGGTGATGCGCGATGGCATCGTCGGCAGCATCATGGGATGGGTGCAACGCTGGCGACGCGGCAGCATTCACCAAATAGTCCAAGAGGCCGATCGGACCGCCCACGATCTGCAGGTGGATTGGCGGACGCAAGGCGCACCGCGCTCCGGCGAGGAGGTTATTTGATGGCACCCCTCCTCGAGGTCAAACAGCTCACGACCAAGGTTTCCGGCTTTACCATCCTCAACGGCCTCGATTTCAGCATCGAGGAACACGAGCTGCGCGTGCTGCTCGGGCCGAACGGCGCTGGCAAGACCACGCTCATCGCCATGATTACCGGCCAGTTCAAGCCTCACCAGGGTTCGATCCACTTCGCCGGCCAGGATATCACCAGATGGCCTCCGGACCGCATCTTCCAACTCGGCATCAGCCGCAAGTTCCAAGTACCAAACATGTACGAAACCCTGTCGGTGTTCGACAATGTCATGGTCTCTTTGCGCGGCCGGCGTCGCGTCCTCACCACCTTGTTCCAGGTGCTTGAGGCTAAGGACCGCGACCTTATCTGGGAGACCCTTGAGCTCGTCGGGCTCGCCGACAAGGCCAACGAGCCTGCCGACACGCTCGCGCATGGTGAACGCCAATGGCTCGAACTCGGAATGTTGATCGCGTCCGCGCCCAAACTACTTCTGCTCGACGAGCCGACCACCGGCATGACCGAGTCAGACAAGCACTGGACCGCGGAGCTTATTCGCGAAATCGCCAAATCGCATACGGTGCTTCTGGTCGAACATG